>DATCZF010000181.1:0-5484 GCA_036526055.1 Woeseiaceae bacterium | reverse complement strand
TCACGGGTCGAGTGCAGGGCGTCTACTTTCGCGCCAGCACTCGGGATGAGGCATTACGGCTCGGCCTGAGCGGGCTGGCCCGTAACGAGAGCGATGGCAGCGTTACGGTAATTGCCTGCGGTAACGAAGACGCGCTGGCAGCCTTGCATTCGTGGCTCAGGCAAGGCCCCGCGATGGCGCGTGTCGATGCGGTGCATGTCGAAATCGAAGCTGACCGCTCCTGGCGGGGCTTCGTGACAGCCTGATCGGCCTAGAGTCGGTACCACTTGTTCCTGAGCACCTCGAGCACCTTGTCCGAATAGCGCCTGGAGCCCAGGCTGCCGTTGTATCGTCCGAGCGTGCGGTGCAGATTGCTGTTTTCCATTTTCATGTAATAGCCGAGGATCGTGCAGCCCAGGCGCAAATTGGTCTGAATGTGAAACAGGTTGTCACCGGGTAATCCAATGTCCTTCAGCCAGAACGGCATTACCTGCATCAGTCCCCGGGCATCGGCATGGGACACCGCGTAGCGGTCGAAATTACTTTCGATGTCGATGACGGCGAGCACGAGCTCGGGCGGGACTTCTGCGCGCGTCGCCTCGTAATGCACTGTTTTCAGAATCAGGATGCGCTCCTGCGGATCGCTGATCCGGTCAGCTAATCGCGCCGACATGTCAAAAAGCCAGACCTCGGCGTCAAACCGGTCCTCAAAGCTGTCCGTTTCGCTGGCGGCTTTGCGCAACAGTTCGCGCAATTCGGGATCGAGTGCCGTTTGCGCTGTCGCGGCGCAGGTCAGAAAGAGCATGCAACAGGCTGACAGAAATCGGCCAAAAACCATACGGGACCTCATCACTTGGAGCGGGTAGCAGTTTATCGCCTAGCGGCGCAGCAGTTCGAGAGCCTCTTCACGTTTTACCATACGAGAATCGCTGTCGCGCCGGTGCCGGTATTCCAGTTCGCCCGCTTCCAGTCCCCGCTCGCTGACAACCAGCCTGTGCGGAATGCCAATCAATTCAGCGTCGGCAAACTTGACGCCCGGTCGTGCGTCACGATCGTCATACAGCACTTCGAAGCCCGCAGCCTGCAACTCGGCATATAACTGCTCGGCCGCCACGCGCACCGTTTCGGAGCGCTGCTGGTTGATGGGGACGATGACGACGTCGAAGGGTGCCAATGGTGCCGGCCAGATAATGCCGTTCTCGTCGTGATTTTGCTCGATGGCAGCTCCCACGATGCGGGTTACGCCGATGCCATAACAGCCCATTATCATGACGCGATCCTTGCCCTCCTGGTCCTGCACCGTGGCATGCATCGCTTCGCTGTACTTGCTGCCAAGCTGGAATATATGACCGACCTCAATGCCTCGCGCTATGTCGATATTGCCTGTGCCGCCGACGACCGGGTCGCCGATGACGACGTTGCGCAGATCGACGGTGTCGGGAGCTGGCAGGTCTCGGCCGAAATTGACGCCGGTATAGTGGGCGTCAGCCTCGTTGGCGCCGCAGACAAAATCGGCAATGCTCGCGGTGGCGTGATCAAAATACACAGGAACCTTGAGTCCGATCGGGCCGGCATACCCCGGTTCACACCCTGTTGCCTGCTGCACGGTTGCCGAGTCCGCCATCTGTAATGGCGACAGAACCCCGGGGATTTTCTGTGCCTTGACCGTATTCAGCTCATGGTCGCCGCGGATGACCAGGGCAACAGGTCCCGCAGTGCCTTCAACAATCAAGGTCTTGAGCATTCGATTCGCGGGGATTTTCAGGAAATCGCCGAGTGCCTCGATCGTCTTTGCCCCCGGTGTCGCAACCTTCGTCATCGCCTCCGCCGGCGGCGGCGCTTCTGCGCCGCGCATGGTGGCGGCGGTCTCCAGGTTGGACGCATAGTTATCCACGTCACTGAATGCAATGGCGTCTTCTCCCGAGTCCGCCAACACGTGAAATTCCTGTGAGCGGCTGCCCCCGATATCCCCGCTGTCAGCATCCACGACGCGAAACTTCAGGCCGAGCCGCGTAAAAATTTGCGCATAGGCGTTGTGCATTTTGCCGTAGGTCTCTTCCAGCGAGGCCTGGTCGATGTGGAACGAATACGCATCCTTCATTACGAATTCACGGGCTCGCATGACGCCAAAGCGTGGCCTGATTTCATCGCGGAACTTGGTTTGAATCTGGTAGTAATTGACAGGCAGTTGCTTGTAGCTCCTTAGCTCCCTGCGCGCGATATCGGTTATGACCTCCTCATGAGTGGGGCCAAAGCAGAACTCCCGCTCGTTGCGGTCATGCATGCGCAGCAGCAGCGGGCCGTATTGGTCCCAGCGCCCGGATTCCTGCCACAACTCAGCCGGTTGCACGGCGGGCATCAGCAGTTCCAGCGCGCCGGCACGGTTCATTTCCTCGCGCACCACTCGCTCGACCTTGCGTAACACACGCAGACCGAGCGGCATCCACGTGAACAGGCCGGATGCCAGCCGTCTTATCAGGCCGGCACGAAGCATCAGCTGATGGCTGATGATCTCGGCCTCTGCCGGTGATTCCTTCAGCGTCGTCAGGTTTAAATCAGTGAATCGCATGTAAATCCAGTTGAAAGTGGAAAGCGGACACATTCTAGCGGTGACTGGTGTCATAGGTACAGACAAAGGCGGAAAGTTTTCTAAAAATATCGAGGAATTACGGCCGTTTCCTGTTTGACAGCCGTTTGGCGCGAGACTAGTTTAGAACCCGTTGGCAAAGGGACCCTCGCAATCATCGAAAGGGAAAATATGGAAGGACCCCGCCCGTCATTCGTCGCGCATGAAGGAATCCCGTTCCTCGCGTTCCTTGCGGTAGTCGCAGGGACGTTCGCCATACAGCAATACTATATCGCAGCGGCCGCTATGGCCTTGCTGCTGCTGTTTGCCTTCCTGCTGTTCAGGGACCCGATGCGTGATATTCCTGCAGAGCCTTTAGGCGTGGTCAGTCCCGTTGACGGCACTGTCGTGGCGGTCATGCCGATCGGTAACGGCGTTGTCGCCGAGCAGGAACAAAAAGTTGTCATTCGGGTTAATCACCTCGGAACCTACACAATGCGCTCGCCAACGGAAGGCAAAATACTTGATTTGCGCGATGCTAATCTGGCCGCGGGCCAAACAGTGCGCAATAAGGGTTTGTGGCTCAGGACGGATGAGGGCAGAGATGTCGTGCTGTTATTTCCACGTGCCTGGTTGTGGCTTGCACCAAGTTCCTGGGCGCAGATCGGCGAAAGGCTCGGGCAAGGGCAATCCTGTGGCTTCCTGCGGCTCGCCCGTGAAGCAGAGCTTTACTTGCCGATTGACAGCAAGATTCTTGTCGAACCCGGGCAGAAAATCACGGCGGGGGTCGATTTGATCGGCGAACTGTCCTCCTGATCACCGCTTTCCCACGTGTCTTAATCGTGTCGCTCGTGGCAGAATAAGACGTTGTAAGGACGTTGCACACCAACACTATGGCTCCGGACTCAACCCGAAATCCACGCAGGGGGATTTATCTCCTGCCAAATCTGCTTACAACGGCGGCGTTGTTTGCCGGGTTTTATTCGATCGTGGCGGCGGTAGACGGCAATTTCCAGGTTGCCGGCGCATCGATCTTCGTTGCCATGCTCATGGACGGAATGGACGGGCGTGTCGCCCGCATGACCAACACGTCCACAGAATTTGGTAAGGAATATGACAGCCTGTCTGACATGGTGTCATTTGGTGTGGCTCCTGCCATCGTAGTCTACCAGTGGGGCGTGGCAAGACTGACCGAGTGGCATATTACCTGGGGACGGCTTGGCTGGCTGGTTGCTTTTCTGTTTGCTGTCGCGGCGGCACTCAGGCTTGCACGTTTCAACACACTTGCTGCCACGGCCGATAAAAAATTCTTTGTCGGCTTGCCGAGTCCATCGGCCGCCGGGGTCGTTGCCTCTTTCGTCTGGGTCAGTGCGAAATATGAACTCACCGGGTTGGGTGCCCTGGTACTGGCTTTCCTGGTGACGGCGCTTGCCGGCGCAATGATGGTCTCCAGGCTGCGCTACTACAGCTTCAAGGATATCAACCTGACCGGGCGGGTCTCCTTTACCTACCTGATGATTGTCCCCCTGATCTTCATGCTGATTTCTGTCGATCCGCCCCTGGTTCTGTTCATGCTGTTTGGCTCATTTGCGTTGTCGGGGCCCGCCCTTTGGTACTGGCGGAGAAGGAGTTCCCGCGGCTTGACCGTAAAGGAATCCGGCGATGCTTAACGAGCAGGCACGGCGCGACTATCTCAGGGCAATCGGTATCGATGTATGGGTGCCGAGGCAGCCCGGCGCAGCGACAACCGTCGATACTCCGCTGGAGGCTGCTCCGCAGACGACTGCGACACCGTCACCCGGCGGGGAGTGGCAACTGCTGGAGCAGGAGGTGGCCGCCTGCACGCGCTGCGAACTGCATTGCAGCAGGCAGCAAACCGTGTTTGGCGTCGGCAGCCATGACGCTGACTGGATGATCATCGGCGAGGCGCCGGGAGCCGAGGAAGATCGCCAGGGTGAGCCTTTCGTCGGCCGCGCCGGCAAATTGCTCGACGAAATCCTGGCCGCGATCGGACTGGATCGGCAAGGCGTCTTCATCGCCAATATTCTGAAATGCCGTCCGCCGGGAAACCGTGATCCGCACGCCGCGGAAGCGGAGGCTTGCCGCGGTTTTCTGGAACGCCAGATTGCCCTGGTGCGTCCGAAAATAATTCTCGCCGTGGGTCGAATTGCGGCCCAGCAGCTGCTGCAATGCGATACACCGGTGGGGCAGTTGCGTGGCCAGGTACATGCCCTGGGCACGGCCGCCATACCGGTCATCGTCACCTACCATCCGGCTTACCTGTTGCGCAGCCCCGGCCAGAAACGCAAGGTCTGGGAAGATCTCTGTCTGGCCCGGGATTGCCTGGCGGGGGGTGGCGCATGATCGTCGTTCCCGAGCGCCTTCCTGCCACACTGCGGCTGATGTCACACGAGGATCTTCCGCAGGTCGCGGATATCGAGCGTCGCAGCTATGACTTCCCCTGGACACAGGGCGTCTTTCGGGATTGCCTGCTGGCGGATTATGTCTGCCTGGTTCTCGTCGCAGAAGGCCGGGTGCTGGGTTACGGCATCCTCTCGGTGGCCGCCGGGGAGGCGCATGTGCTGAATTTGTGCGTTGATCCTGAGTACCGTCATTTCGGCTACGGCGAAAGAGTCCTCAACGAAATGCTGGTCCGGGCCAGGGTCGCGGGGGTAGAGCAGGTATTCCTCGAAGTTCGGCCATCGAACAAGGGTGCGATGGCGCTCTACAAAAAGAAGGGCTTTCGCCAGGTCGCGCAACGGCTGGCCTATTACCAGGCTCACAGGGGCCGCGAGGACGCCGCGGTGCTGGCGCTCAAGCTCACGCGTTACGACTAGTCTGCACGCTGCCGATCCGTTAGACTGCGCGGCCTTTCACACGCCAGGATCGGCGAGACCCGACAGATATGCCTTCGATTGACCAACAAGTCAGCCTGCGAC
>DATCZF010000180.1:0-4815 GCA_036526055.1 Woeseiaceae bacterium | reverse complement strand
TTCGTCGGCATCGAGCGCGATGCCGATACGGTCTGCAGTCAACAACGACTCTGCGACCAGCTGATCGTCGCGAAACACGCGCGCGTAATGGATATGCGAAGGGGCCGCGTCGAACAGCGTCGCATACAGAATCCTGGCAGGCGTACTCGCACAGCGAAACGAGAGTTCGATTTGCAGGATGCCGGCAGCGGCAGCAACGGGCTGTAGCGATTCGAGGTCGCACGCGCCCTGGTTGGCATCGAGAACTCGCGTCTTGTCACGAACCTCGGCAACGAGAATCGCACTCAATGAACGCGATCCATCTTGCGCCGCCGCCAGTCGCGTGACTTCGAGGCCGGGCATCGATACGCGCCCAAAGACCTCTGCCCCGCTGACCTGCCACGTGGAGTAGCTCTCGCTGCGCGTATGGGCTTCGCAGCAGAGTGCCGCGAAGCAGAGGACCAGGCAAAGTACGGTGCGGGCTGCCATTGCTCAGTCGGCAACGGTAACCGAGGCACGCCGGCGCAACAGGTCGATATAGTCACGCAACGCGCGGTCGGCCAGATCCTGGCGATATCTTGCCAGCACCTGCCCGCGAATCGCGCTGAACGCGGCCGTTTGTGGCTCTGCCAGTTCAATGATCTGCACGATGTAGTGCTTGCCGGCAACGGTCTCGCTGAAGAACCCGCTTTGGCTTCGTTGTGCAATTTTGCCGGCGAGCGTCGGGCCGAGGTAATCCCGAATCTTGGACAGGGGCAGGAGGGATTCGGGGAGTGCCACGATACGTTCGACGCCCGCGGGCAACGGCTCGGTTTCGCCGGCGATGACACGGGAGGCCAGTGTCGCGTCAGTCGTCGTCCAGGCCCTTACGGCGACCGCCGGAGTGGCCAGGAAAAGCGCCTGGTTCTCGGCGTAAAAATTTTCCAGCTCGCTGTCATCGGGATTGCTGGCGTTGGCCTCGGCGGTGGCTGCGGCGATCAGCGACTGCACGATCGCTGCACGGACATTGTGTTCCGAGTGCGCCAGCCCGAGTGCCAGGCCATGTTGCACGAGAAGTTCTTCGTCGATCAATCGATCAAGCACCCACGCTTCATCGTCGGCTTCCAGCAGCTCGCGAGAGTCGTATTGCAAACGTGACAATGCTTCTCCCAGCGCCTGCTTGCTGATCACGGTCTCGTTGACCCTGGCCGCAGCGAAGTCCGGCAGGTTGTCCGGGTTGTTGAATTCGAGCAGGCCGAAGGCGGCACCGCCGATACCCGCCAGTGCGCCCGCCGCAAGCAGCCAAAGCTTCGCCGGTTCCTGCATCCTACTGTTCCAGCAGGCGCCCGGGTAAGGACTTGCCGTCACACTGCAGCAGGCGGGTCTTCAATAGCCCGGCGTCCCGGTGTACGTGCGCCGCCTGGTAATCGGGCATTTCCAGCATGTTGAGAAAAGCCTGCCGCGACGGGTAATAGACGATCACAACGTCGTCCCAGTCGTCATTCGTGTCACCGATGAATACCTGCTGTACAGACAGCCCAAGCAGTATTTTTCCACCAAGGCTGCTGACCTTTTGAAACGCCACGGCGCCGTAGCGAAGGTAGGCCTCCTTGCCACTGCAAGGCGCGAAATCAGAGCCCTCGGCATACTCGGCGACGTCACGATACTTCAGCAGGTTGATCATGGCGATCGGCTGGTCGCGGTCGGCAGCGACAAAAGCGCGCATCTGTTCCTTGCTCGGTTGTATCGAGTCCATCGTAGTCTCCGCTTGATTCGACAGCACGACCGTAGTTCACTACATTGCAGTGGTCAATCGAATTTAGCTGAGAGTCAAATGACGGAACTGAATCGCGCCGTTGTCCTCGTCACCGGCGCCTCGGGCGGCTTCGGACAGCAGTTCATTCGTCAGCTGCTGGCAGCCAACAGCCGGCTGCTGTTGACGGATCTGCACGGTGATACGTTGCGTACGATTGCCGCGCACATCGCGGACGAGGTTGGCAAAGGCGAGATAGTCGATTGCCTCGAATCGGACCTGTCCTCGGCCGCCGGCTGCACTGAACTTTGCGATGCCATCGAAAAACGCGGCATCTGCCCTGATGTCATCATCAACAACGCCGGCATCGCGCTGTCCGGCCGGCTCGATGTGGTTCCACAGGACCGCTGGGAAACCCTGATGGAGATCGACCTGCTGGCGCCGATGAGAATCTGTGCCCGGTTCATGCCCGGCATGGTTGCGCGAGGCAGTGGCCATATCGTCAATATTTCGTCGATTGCGGGCTGGGTGGGTGCGCCGGGGCTTTCAGCTTACAACGCGGCGAAATTTGGCCTGCGTGGGTTCGGCGAGGGTATCCAGGACGATCTGCGCGACTTCGATATCAAGGTGAGTACCGTGTATCCCTGGTTCAGTCGTACGCCGATCCTGCAGTCTGAGCGTTATGGCGAAAATCCTCCGGGGGAGGTGCCGGATGAGTGGGTCACCGATCCTGCCGATGTCGTCGCAGACATTATCAGGGCCATACGCAAGAACAGGCACCATGTATTTCCGGACAAAATGGCCCGCCGAATACATTTACTAAAGCGCTACGCGCCCTTTGTATTACGCTGGATGGCGCCGCGGGTTGCCCGTGAAGTCCGTTGAACCATCAGGGCTTTTCACGCAGCGGCTGGTTTTAACATGGGTCTGAGGGGAAAACGTTAATGGCGACGCTACTGGGGATTGCCCGTAAGGCAAAGAAAAGAGACTCGGTAGAACTGCTCGATGAGGCCGAGGTTTCGCTCGATCGAGGTATTGACGGGGATTGGCGCGGCAGGCCAGGCAACCGTCAGGTTACCCTGATGACCCTGGCATCGTGGCAGGCGGCTTGTGCAGAGGTCGGGGCAGACTTGCCGTGGATCGTGCGGCGCGCCAACCTGCTGGTCGATGACCTGGATTTGCGAAATTCGACAGGCCGAAAGATCAGGGTAGGGGAAGCCTGCCTTGAGGTCGTGGAAGAGACCAAGCCATGCCATCGCATGGACGAGCAGCACACCGGACTGACCGAGGCGCTTCGACCGGAGTGGCGCGGCGGGGTCTGTTGTCGCGTCATCAAAGCAGGCAATATCAGCATAGGGGACGTCGCCGAAGTGGCACTTGTCGCCAATTGAGCGGTCACAGGATAGAGCGCTCCATAAAAAAGGATTAAGCAGAATTGTCTTTCAAGCGTCCCGTCAACCCAGGCAATGCAGGTGGCAGCCAGCTGCCGACCGTCATTTTTTTTCTACTCATAGCGAACGGGCTGATCTTCGCGCTGCAGCAGGTGGCGTCGACGTTCCTGGGCGATAATTTCGCGCTCTGGCCGCTCGGTTCAGAGCAGATACCGTTTCAGTTCTGGCAACTGGTCAGCTACGGTTTTCTGCACGGCGATATCATGCATCTGGCGTTCAATATGTTTGCCTTATGGATGTTCGGCAGCGATATCGAACGTGTCCTTGGTGCGCGCAATTTTGTCATTTATTACCTGACCTGCGTGGTTGGCGCCGCGCTCGTGCAGCTGGTCGTGGCGGCAGTACAGGGTGGGGACTATTCAACCATAGGAGCGTCGGGCGGCGTTTTCGGAATCCTGCTGGCATTCGGCATGATTTTTCCCAATCGAATGGTCATGCTGGTGATTCCTCCCATTCCCATGAAAGCCAAGTACCTCGTCATCCTGTTCGGTGTGATGGAGCTTTATTTCGGCGTCACGGGACGTGAGCCGGGCGTGGCAAATTTCGCCCACCTCGGTGGCATGGCATTCGGTTTCATGTTACTGCAGCGGTGGAAGCGTCCGCGGCGGCGCTAACGCGGTCAGGCGGCAAGAGCGCTAATCGGACCGCGGTAAATACGGCGAAATATTCTTTCCATTCGTTGCTCGATTTCGCTGAGAAATTGATCGACGTTCTCAAGCGCCGCAAACGTTCTGAATCCCGTTTCGAGAAATGACTGCAATGCGCCGATGCCAGCCAGCCTGGCCGGACCGCGCATGGCTTTCAGTGTGACCCCGATCATCGGAATCTCAATCGCATGCTGCAATTCGTGGCCGAGCTCCACCGTTAAGCCAACGAGTTCCATACATTCCTCGTAGCTGGTCACGCAACGACAGGCCTCGGCATACTCTCGTTCCCTGACCTTGCCGCTCAGCAAGTGTGCGGCATCGATGGACTGGCAAATCGCCAGGTTGTTTTCGAGTACGCTGGCGTTCAGGCGCATCGCCGCCGCGGCGCTGGCCAGGACGTTCTTTGGCAGCAATCTGACCATCATCGGCACGACCTTTGCAAACTCCTGGTCGCGCTGGCTGATCTCGACACCGGCGAGGTCGCTGATGATGAAGGCAACGGCGGCGGCCTGGTCGGGCCGCGCCTGCATGTCCTCAAAATACTGCAACAGGTAATCCAGCTGCCAGTCGATGAAGGCCTGGTAAATCTCCCGTAACCGGCTGTCTCTGGCGTATTGAAAATGCAGTTCGTTGCTGCGTTGCGTGTGGCGGAGCAATTCGGCAGGCACATCCATGAGCGAACCCGGGTATTCGTTGACTCGTCTTACACTGAATTATAGGTGCAGCGACACCCTGGCGCGTAGCTGCTGGTAATCGGGGTCGAGACATTGAAATAAAAAAAGGGTGGTGGTCCCGCCGGGACTCGAACCGTCTCTTTGACTGCCTCGGGTCCTTGAGGTTGGCAGTAGTTCACCGGTAATCGGGGTCGTGACTTTAAATGAACAGGAAGGTGGTGGGCCCGCCAGGACTCGAACCGTCTCTCTGACTGCCTCGGGTCCTTGAGGTTGGCAGTAGTTCACCGGTAATCGGGGTCGTGACTTTAAATGAACAGGAAGGTGGTGGGCCC
>DATCZF010000179.1:0-7852 GCA_036526055.1 Woeseiaceae bacterium | reverse complement strand
TTTCCCGACCGCACGGGTATTTCCACATGCGTTGTCAGCACCTCTTCTGCAGGCACCAGCACAAAAACCTTGCTGCCGGGAATTTCTTCGCCAGCCTCTGCCAGCGATCCCGCCTGCGGAGACCCAATCCTGGCGCCAGCGTCATCCACCCGAATCCACTGCGCCGGGGCACCCGGAGTCTGGCTAAGTCTGATTACTGTTATTTCCGCCATCTCATTCGGTTCCAATACTTCGCAGGATCGGCGTGACTATACCGTTTGGTCCTCGTTCTAGCACGCTATAAAGCATGTAGTGCACGGTATCAATACGAACAACCACGATCAATTGAAAATAATTGCTTGCGGTCGCCAGACGACCCATTTGCTCCGCTTCCACCAGGCTCGAAAACGACGTCGTTATATCGACGAAACCGCCTGATTCTCTTTCGCTCAGCAGGCGTTCCACGTCGCCCGGACCAATATCCTCGCCCAATGACTGCAACACTGCTGGCGTTGCCGTGTTCACATTTATGGCCGTTCGGCCGGGCAGGGCTGCGATATGGGGCAGCAGTCGCTCCATTGATTCACGTGTCATGCCTTCAATGGCCGCCAGCTCGGCAGTGCTCGAAATCCGCCTGTTGGCGGTGCGGTATGCCGGAATTTTACCGGTATACACGGAGTCTTCCGCGCCGTTCGGAAAGCCCGGCTCCAGGTCGGCATCCAGCCAGTCCGCTGCATATCCTGCCAATGCAGGATCAATGTCGAGAACAGCCAGCAAGCGCTGAAACTGTTCCACGTCACGGATGCTGACCGCACCCTGTTCGTCAACCAGGTTGTTGATGTTGAATCGACCCTGCAAGTCAACGACGCGGCCAACAAGTTCGCCGCCATCGATCGGCAATCCAGGCAGTTCAACCGCCCAGATTTCGCCGAGATGGTCGGTGTCGCTGTCGATCAGGTCCTGCTTGAGAATTGTGCCTACCCAGCCTTCGGCGCCAATCGCCACCAGGCCAGCCTGATCGAAATTGAGCTGGACATTAGTTCGGCGAAGGTCGAGTGCGTTGTCCCAGGCAAGGTTTGCGGCCACGATGGTAGCCAATGCCGTGATCATCATGGCGGTGATTAGCGCAACACCCCTTTGCCTGACGGTCATCATGGCGAAACCTCGATGAGTCGACGAATCTCGCCGATACCTTCCACCTCGATAATCAATTCGACAGCCCTCGGCCGCAGGATGAGATTATTCAGTTCACTGTCGGGGCCAACTGCCGTTCGCGGCGGCCAGTGGTCTATCCATTCACCCCCGGATTGCAAATAGCGAATAGCCATCTCATCCACATCTTCGAGGAGTTTTACTTCGAATACGTCGGCGCTCATCGTGCGGTCGAGGACCGGCCAGTGGTACCTGATCAATTCACCATTCTCGAGTCGGTACGCAGAGCGCTGTTGTGTCCCCCTGGGCAGCCTGGCGGGATTGCTCCAGCCCCCGTGAGTCAACTCGAGCAGGTTGCCGCTGCGTGCATCGCTAAGCAGGGCAGGACTGGCGGTATCACCGAAGTCATTGCGAATAGGCCGTGGCGATAATTGCTGAAAATCCGTAGTGATGATTCTTACGGCCTTTTGTAACGCCTGCAATCGGTCCATGCGTTCGCCAAGCATTTCGGCACTCAGCAATGTCTGGCTAAGGGTTGCATAGGCAAATGTCGCCAGAATTCCGAATATCGAAATTGCAACCAGTACCTCGACGAGGGTGAATGCCGATTGCCGACGCCGGCTCATTCTTCGGCTCCGAGCTGGGCTGGTGCAGGCGCCCAGGCCAGGTTTGATTGACCGGGCACTGTCGGTTCGCCGAGAAACCCGCTGACGGTCCTGATCAACTGGTCGCCGTCATCCAGCCTGATTTCCACATCGACGCGAAACAACTTTTCAACGCCGGTCTCCGATACGACAGCTCGCCAGCGCCATTGCTGGCCGGCAAATTCAACATCGCCTTCCGTTTCGGCAACCCTGGGTTCTGCGTTGGCGAGCCGTATTTCGGTAATCTGGTTTTGGGCGATCCAGTTGGCGAAAGTCCGTTTTCGCATGACATCGGAAAGGTCCAGCATCTGGTTGACGCTTGCCGATACCGCCGCCAGTCCGAGCGCTGCAACGGCGAGGGCAACCAGTACCTCGATCAGGGTGAAGCCTTTGAACGCATGCGGTTTGCGCTGCCTATTCGTCATTCTCGGTCACCGTGAATTCACCGAACGTCGTAGCCGTTATCTTTACGGCTTGCCTGTCGAACTGGCGAACGATGCGCATCTCAAAAGGCGTCAGTTCGCCGCTCGAGAATACGAGGATATGCGGGCTGTATTGAGCCGATTCGTCTTCGTCATCAGCTTGGTCATTGTCGGCCTCGGCTTGTCCCAGGACCGCGGGCTGTGCCGCCAGGACCAGCAGGCGGCCTTCCACACGAAGCTCGAACATGTGGTCGGGCGGAAGTTTACGATAGCGATACAGATCGTCCTCGGGAATCTCACTCCACTGCCGGGTCCATGGGTTGAACTCGACAAATCGATAGCCGGATTCGACGACCTCGAGACCATAATCCCGGCCTTGCAGAACCGCCTCATCCATTGCGGTTTGCAGCAGAATGCTGACTCGACGACTCTCGCGAAGCAGCTCCCGATTGTCACCGAGGTTGCCCAGAGACAGGATGACGGTCGCGCTTATGATCCCGATGATGATAACCACCACCAGGACTTCGATAAGCGTAAAGCCCCGTTGTTTTTTCATACCCGGACAGCGCATCCGCGAGGCAGGCCGATTCAGCCCAGATTACTCAATTGTCCAGTTACCGATATCGGCGTCGATGCCTTCGCCACCCGGGCGTCCGTCCCTGCCGAGGGTGTAGACATCGATCTCACCATGAGTTCCCGGGTTGAGGTATTCATAGCGGTTGCCCCAGGGATCGTTCGGCAAGCGATCCACATAACCGCCATCCTTCCAGTTGCGTATGGAGGGATCCGCCGGCCGATTAACGAGCGCGTCCAGTCCCTGTTCTGTGGTCGGATACATGAAGTTGTCAATCCGGTAAAACTTAAGCGCTGTTTCAAGCCCACGGATGTCTTGCTCTGCTCGCGCGACCTGCGCATCGTCAATTCGACCGATAACGTTGGGTGCGACGATTGCGGCAAGGATGCCGAGGATGATCACCACAACCATGATCTCGATGAGTGTAAAGCCACGTTGCCGCGGCACGCGTTTGCTGAAAATGTCAGTCCTGTTCACTGGGAAACTCCCTGTATCGAATACGCCTGGCATACTCGAATGACCTCTGGAATACGATGCTCCAGAGTATACCAAACCAGCGCCCCTCCAACGGCATACCGAACATAAAGTTAGAGTCCCCGGTAGCCGCTCGCTATAATGCGCCGATCTAACCCGCAGGCAATGAACGGAGAACAGATACGTGACATTCGCAATGGTATTTCCGGGACAAGGATCGCAATCGGTTGGTATGCAGGCCGAATTGGCCGAGGTCTATCCTGTCGTCAGGGCAACCTATGCTGAAGCCAGTGATTGCCTCGGCTTCGATTTGTGGTCTCTGGTGCAATCGGGACCGGATGAAAAACTTGCCGAGACCAGGGTGACCCAGCCGGCAATGCTGGCCGCGGGTGTCGCCGCATACCGCGTATGGCAGACGGCCGGCGGGCCTCGTCCTGCGGTCGTTGCAGGCCATAGCCTGGGTGAGTACACGGCGTTGGTGGCGGCTGGAGCCATGGGGTTTGCGGATGCCTTGGCGCTGGTTGCAACACGGGCGCGATTGATGCAGGAGGCCGTAAAGCAGGGTGAGGGGGCCATGGCCGCTATTCTTGGCCTGGACGACGCTGCCGTGCGCGGCGTGTGCGCAGAGGCCGCGAACGGGCAGGTCGTGGAGGCGGTTAATTTCAATTCACCCGGGCAGGTCGTTATCGCGGGACATCGAGAGGCCGTGGAGCGCGCTGCGAATGCAGCCAAGGCAGCTGGCGCCCGGCGAGCCATGCTATTGAGTGTTAGCGTACCCTCGCATTGTGCGCTGATGCGGCCGGCCGCGGAGCAGCTCGCCGCACATCTGCAGCAGGCTAATCTTGCGGAGCCGATAATTCCGGTGATCAGTAACGTGGACGTAATGGCCTACAAGACAGCCGCAGAGATACGAGACGGGCTGGTTCGGCAGTTATACAGCCCTGTGCGATGGGTCGAAACGATTGAGTCGATTGCAGCGCAGGGCGTGTCATGTCTCGTGGAGTGTGGCCCCGGCAAGGTCCTCGCAGGCCTTGTCAGGCGCATCGACAAGAATCTGCAGGGATCAGTCATCGAAAGCCCGGAGTCCCTGAGCGGTGCTTTGCAACAGGCGGGCGCAGCCCGGGAAGGAGGTTTGGATAATGCTTAAGTGCTTTTCATCAGACTTGCTGGAAGGGCGGGTTGCGCTGGTAACCGGCGCCTCTCGCGGCATCGGCGCAGCCATCGCACGAGGGCTGAGCGAGGCGGGCGCCACGGTCATTGGCACCGCTACGAGTTCGAGCGGCGCTGCGGCAATTAGCGAGGAATTGGGCCCAAAGGGCAGGGGAGCTGTGCTGGATGTTGCCAGTGACGAGTCGGTTGCAGCCCTGCTGGCTGATATCAACAGCCAGGAAGGGGCTCCCACCATTGTGGTCAACAACGCCGGAATCACGCGGGACAATCTCTTGCTACGAATGAGTCCGGAGGAGTGGAATGAGGTGATCGGAACGAATCTGAGCGGGGTTTTTCGGGTCAGCAAGGCTTCGCTGAGAGGCATGATGAAGGCGCGTCATGGCAGAATAATCAACATCGCCTCGGTGATCGGACTCATGGGAAATGCCGGGCAGGCAAATTACGGTGCGGCGAAGGCTGGCATAATCGGCTTTTCCAAATCGCTTGCCAGGGAAATCGGTTCTCGAAATATCACCGTGAATGTCGTGGCGCCAGGTTTTATCGATACGGACATGACACGGGTGCTATCAGACGAGCAGCGTGCAGGAATGCTCACCCAGGTACCGCTGGGGCGGCTTGGCGAAAGTCAGGATATCGCGGCTGCAGTGGTCTTTCTGGCCTCTGACGCTGCCGCGTATATCACCGGCGAAACGCTGCATGTCAACGGCGGCATGCTGATGGCGTAATGAGGGCAAAAGGCGGCCTGCAAGTGTAGATTGCCACTTGGGATTCACTTACAATAGCCTGCCTCGGGATTACCGAGGCTTGTAAAATCAAAGAGTTATGCTTGCGGGGCCTCGTTTTTAGTGAATAGGCAATAACTCTGCAGGCATTTTTTACTACAAGAAGTCGTCACGGCAGCCAGCCAGTTATCGGGTTGACAGCAAATTCCGGGGGCCGCTTCTTCAGGAGAAGATGAAGAGATGAGCAGTATTGAAGAGCAAGTAAAAAGCATCGTCGCCGAGCAGCTTGGTGTAAAAGAAGACGAAGTTACCAATGACGCTTCTTTCGTAGACGATCTTGGCGCAGACTCGCTGGATACGGTTGAACTGGTTATGGCGCTCGAAGAGGAATTCGAAACGGAAATTCCTGATGAAGAGGCTGAGAAGATCACGACGGTTCAGCAGGCTATCGATTTCATCACTGCGCGTCGCAGCGATTCTTGATGCCATTACCCGGGGTGCGGTCAGGGAGGACCCACCGACAGTGAAGGTTCGTTCGAACCTTCCATCCATTTCGACAGGAAACTTCCTTGAGCAAGAGACGTGTCGTCATAACCGGCATGGGGATAGTCTCCCCGGTCGGTAGCCAACTGAACGAAGCCTGGAGCAATATCTGCGAAGGGCGGTCAGGTATCGGCCCGATTCAGGCGTTTGACGCAACCGATTTCGCTACCCGGATCGGGGGCGCGGTCAAAGGCTTTGCGGTCGAAGATTTCCTGGCGCCGAAAGACGCCCGCAAGATGGACACTTTCATGCACTACGGAATCGGCGCGTCAGTTATGGCCATGCGCGATGCCGGGCTCGAAATCAGTGAATCAAACGGTCATCGGGTGGGCGTTGCCATGGGCGCCGGTATTGGCGGCCTGCAAACGATCGAGGCGAATTACGAAAAATACCTCAATGGCGGGCCACGCAAGATTTCTCCGTTCTTTGTTCCGGGCAGCATCATCAACATGATCTCCGGTCACGTCAGCATCATGCACGGCATTACCGGCCCCAACCTGGCCGTGGTTACGGCGTGCACGACCTCCACGCACTGCATCGGCCTTGCTGGCCGAACGATCGCTTACGGCGATGCTGACGTCATGCTGGCTGGCGGCGCGGAATTCGCGACGACGCCGCTGGCGGTTGGTGGCTTCTGCTCGGCGCGTGCAATGTCCACTCGCAACGAAGAGCCGGCCAGGGCGAGCCGGCCATTCGACAAAGACCGTGATGGCTTTGTGCTCAGTGACGGGGCCGGCTGCCTGGTCCTGGAGGAGCTGGAACACGCAAAGGCACGCGGGGCAGAAATCTACGCCGAGCTCATTGGTTTTGGCATGAGCGGCGATGCCTATCACATTACGTCTCCGCCGGAAGACGGCGAGGGCGCCCGCAAGTGCATGGTTGCCGCGTTGCAGGATGCGAAAATCAATCCCGGTGACGTCGACTACCTGAATGCGCATGGCACCTCCACACCGGTCGGCGATATCGGAGAAACCCGCGCCATAAGGCGGGCATTTGGGGCTGCCGCGGAATCCCTGCCGGTAAGTTCCACCAAGTCGACGACAGGGCACCTTCTCGGTGCGGCTGGCGTGGTCGAGGCCATTGTTTCAATTTTGGCCATTCGCGACCAGGTGCTGCCACCGACTATCAATTACGAAACGCCTGATCCGGAGTGCGATCTCGACTACGTGCCCAACACGGCCCGCGAAGCACGCGTCAAAACCGTTGTCTCCAATTCGTTCGGATTCGGCGGAACTAACGGCAGCCTGGTGTTCACGGCCCTGGACTGATTTGTCGAGCGATATTTGCGATAGGCGGGTCGCACTTGAGCGATGCCTCCCGTAGGATGTATTTTCATTCGGCAATGGGCTATTTTCCGGTCAACAGCATGGACGTGAACCAATTTCGTCGAGAGATAACCAGCGAACCCGCGGACATGCAGCTCGTGCCAAGGGGGCTGCCATGAATTCGCTGCTGCGCATTGCCCTGGGGCTGCTTGTCGGGCTGGGGCTCATCGCGGCGTTCAGCGCCGTCAAAATCAATGCCTTTCTTGATACGCCTCTGACTATCGAGGGGGAACAACTGATTCTCGATGTCAGGCCCGGCACAAGCTTCGCCGCACTAAGCCAGGGACTCTATGAACGCGGTGCGCTGAAGCATCCGAATTGGTTTCGCTGGTATGGAAGACTCACCGGGAAAGCATCTCGCGTCAAAGCCGGCGAATACCAGATCAGTGCTGGAACCACTATTCGGGAATTCCTGGATGAATTGCTCAAGGGCCAGGTATACCTGAATTCGCTGACGATCATTGAAGGTTGGAAATTCGTCGACCTGCTCGCCGCACTTCGCGATCACCCCGCCGTGGAGCACACGCTGGAAAACGAAGACTGGCAACCTATTGCCAATGCCCTGGGCGCTACAGAAGGGCACCCCGAAGGACTGTTCCTGCCCGAAACCTATCGTTTCCCGAAGGGCACCAGCGATATGGAATTGCTGAGACAGGCTTATCGGCAGTTACACGAGGTTTTGGCCACAGAATGGGCTGCCCGCACCGCTCCGCCTGTTCTGCAGGATCCATACCAGGCAATCATCCTGGCATCGATCATAGAGAAGGAAACTGCCCGCGCTGACGAGCGCGCCCGAATCAGTGGCGTCTTTACGCGTCGCTTGCAAAAAGGCATGCGCCTGCAGACC
>DATCZF010000178.1:0-3176 GCA_036526055.1 Woeseiaceae bacterium | reverse complement strand
GTCGATCCCGGTGAAGAACCGCTCACCGGTTTTGTTTTCAAGATCCAGGCAAACATGGACCCGGGACACCGGGACAGAATCGCATTCCTGAGAATATGTTCGGGCGTCTATCGCAAGGGCATGCGGGCGCTGCACGTTCGTTCGGGCAAGGAGGTCAAGATTCCCGAAGCGATAACCTTCATGGCTGCAGACAGGCAGCATGCGGAATCCGCCTATGCGGGGGATATCATCGGCCTGCATAACCACGGGACAATCAACATTGGTGACAGCTTTTCCGAGGGTGAGCCGCTCAAGTTTCTGGGCATACCCAGTTTCGCGCCGGAAATATTCCGGCGTGCGGTACTGAAGGATCCGCTGCGTCTCAAAGCCCTGCAGAAAGGACTCGAACAGCTTTGTGAGGAAGGCGCGACACAGCTGTTTCGGCCGCTGCGCAACAACGAGCTCATTCTCGGCGCGGTCGGGCCGCTGCAGTTCGAGGTCGTGGCGCACCGCCTGCAAGAAGAATACAAGGTTGACTGCCAGTTCGAGGCTGTCAACGTGGCAACGGCGCGCTGGATCGAGTGTGACGACACCAGGCGACTGGAGGAGTTCAGGCGCAAGGCGCACGACAACCTGGCGCTGGATCATGGCGGCAGTCTCGTTTACATTGCCCCGACGAGGGTCAATCTCAACCTGGCGGAAGAGCGCTGGCCCGAAATAAGGTTTCGACCGACCCGGGAGTACTGATGCCAGAACAGTCGACGCAGCGCGGCAGGAGTCCTGTGACCCGACAGGTCATTGCCTGGGCGCTGTACGACTGGGGAAATTCGGCCTTCGCGCTGAGTGTCATGGCGGTTTTGTACCCCCTGTTCCTTGGCAGTTTCTGGAGTGCCGGCGACGATGGCTCCGCGGTGACCGTCAGGCTGGCGTGGGTGACCGGTGCCGGCAGCCTGGTCGTGGCGGTGTCGGCACCACTCCTCGGTACGATCGCCGACGTCGGTGGTTACAAGAAACGCCTGTTGACCGTATTTGCGCTGCTTGGCGCCATCATGACGGCTGCTCTCAGCCTGGTCGATGAAGGCGGCTGGCCGCTGGCGCTGGGGCTCTACCTGTTTGCCTCCGTCGGTTTCCACTGTGCCAACGTCTTTTACGATTCATTAATCGTGGATGTCAGTAAACCGCGACATTACCACCTGGTATCAGCTTACGGATTTGCCCTGGGATATTTCGGCGGCGCGGCACTGCTCGCCGTGCATGTGTGGATGATGCTTTCCCCGGCAACGTTCGGTTTTGCCGATGTAACGGCGGTGATTCGCTTCGCTTTCGTCTCTGTTGGAATCTGGTGGATTGTCTTTCTGCTGCCATTGCTCTGGGTCGTTCCGGAAAACAGGCCCCCGCAGAGCCGCGTTGGAGAGACGTGGCAGGCGGGCTATCGGCAATTGGCCGATACCTTTCGCGAGATTCGCAAGTACAAGAATATTCTGCTGTTCCTGATCGCTTACTGGCTGTATATCGACGGCGTACTGACCGTGATATCAATGGCGGTGAATTTCGGCCAGAGACTCGGGTTTGGTTCCGAGGATCTCGTCAAGGCGCTGATGATCACCAATTTTGTGGCGTTTCCGGCGACCCTCGGGTTTGGCTGGCTGGGCCATCGTTTTGGTCCTCGCCGGGCAATTTACGTATGCCTCGCCGTGTATATCGGCGTCGCTTTCTGGGCCATGTTTTTGCGCGAAGTGAGCCAGTTCTACATCATGGCGATCACCATCGGCCTGGTGCAGGGTGGTGTGCAAAGTATGAGCCGCTCACTTTATGCGACCCTGATTCCCACAGACAAGGCCGGCGAGTTCTTCGGCTTTTACAACATGCTGGGCAAATTCGCTGCCGTGCTTGGGCCGATACTGGTGGGCCTGGTCGCCATGTCTTCAGAAGAGCCCAAGTACATGCTGATCGTCCTGATTCCGCTTTTCGTTATCGGCGCCGGGCTATTGTCCCGGGTTCGCACGGACGTACCGGCAACCTCCTAGGGGCGGCGACTTTTCGCCACAAGCTCCCGCAGGCTGGCCAACTGTGACGCCGACCCCGGCCCGTAACGCACGTCGAGGTAAGTGTTGGTTATTTGCGTGGCGCTCGGCGCAAGAGTGGGCGCGAGCTCGCGTATTCTTTCGAGGAAGGCGTAGGGTGACTCGCCAGGCTTCTGCGGTATGCCGGTCGCGGCAACAAATTTTCGGTACAGGCGCAATGCCTCATCGACTTCGGGGCTACGGTAACGCATGAGCAGGACGGCGCTAATGGCGAGAAGCAGGGCCGTGGTCAGGCCGACAAGGGTCAGCATCAGCTTGCGCCAGTTCGGCTCCTCCATTCCCAGGCGCTTAAGAAAGCTGTTTTGCTCGTCGGGACCGTAGGCAAGAATCCACTCGTTCCACTTGGCATTCAGCGCATCCCAGGTCAACCCGAGCCGGTGCAGCAGCAGCCATGGCGTCGAGAGTCCCCAGCGATTACCAATGCCGGAGAGGCGCGAGGCGGTGACCCCATCGCTAATGCGTTCAGGCGCTACCGCGGCTGTTGGATCGACCCGCACCCAGCCACGACCAGGCAACCACGCCTCCGTCCAGGCGTGCGCGTCAGACTGGCGCACGATCAGATATTCTCCCAGCGGGTTGAGTTCGCCACCCTGGTAACCCAGGACGATGCGCGCCGGAATGCCTGCGGCTCGCAGCAGCAGTGCAAATGCCGACGCATAATGTTCGCAGAAACCCTGCCGGGTATCGAACAAAAAGCGGTCCACGGGATCGCTGCCCAGGGGCGGCGGTTCCAGCGTGTAATAGAAGTCCTCGCGGTTGAAATGTTCCAGCACGCTGCTGATAAAGCGCTCATCGCTGGCGACCGAGTTGCGCAGCTGGCGCGCGAATTCCACGCTGCGGGGATTGCTGCCCTTCGGAAGGCGGCGGTAGTGGTTTTGGCCGAATTCGGCGAGCTCCAGCTCGGTCTGATACTCGGTATAGGACGTCACCGAGTAAATCATGCGGCTGTCGATAGGGCGCATACTCTGCAATTGTTGCTGCGCACCCCTGAATACTCGTTCCGCTGTCCAGGCAGTCGGAATGTCCAGGGCGAACAGCCACTGCTGGCGCGTGGGTTCGAGCGTGATCTCGTAATCGAGCCGGCTGCCAAGTGGGCGAATGCCTGCAAGGGCA
>DATCZF010000177.1:0-8732 GCA_036526055.1 Woeseiaceae bacterium | reverse complement strand
CCCGAGTGCCTTGCCGACATCCCGCAGAGCGCTGCGCGAACGATAGGTAATGACCGTTGCCGCCAGTGCGGCACGCTCACGACCGTATTTACGATAGATATACTGGATCACTTCTTCACGCCGTTCGTGCTCGAAATCGACGTCAATATCGGGTGGCTCGTTACGTTCCCGGGAAATAAAGCGTTCCATCAGCATCGACATGCGAGACGGGTCAACTTCGGTAATACCCAGGCAGAAACAGACGGCCGAGTTTGCCGCGGAACCGCGACCCTGGCAGAGAATTCCAATGGAACGCGCATACCGCACGATGTCATGCACAGTAAGAAAATAGGGCTCGTAAGCCAGCTCCCTGATGAGCGCAAGCTCATGTTCCAGCAGTTTCGTCACCTTGCCGGGAATCCCCTGCGGCCAGCGCCTGCCGGCTCCCTGGTAGGTCAGCTTGCGCAGGTAGCTCGCCGCTGTCTCATTTTCCGGGACAAGTTCATCGGGGTACTCGTAACGCAGTTCGTCCAGGGAAAAATCGATTTGTGCCGCGATGTGCAGGCTTTCCGCAAGCAGATCCTCCGGGTAGATTTCGGTGAGCCGGGAACGGGACCGCAGGTAGCGCTCGCCATTCGCATGCAACAGGTATCCTGCCCTGTCGAGTGTCACTTTATGGCGGATTGCCGTCACCGTATCCTGCAATGCCCGCCGCGATCGGCAATGCATATGCGCATCACCGCAGGCCACCAGTGGCAATTGTTGCCGCTTGCCGAGCTCCCGCAAGGCCTGTAAACGGCGTGTCTGCAGGCCATCGGCGAATAACTCGACGGCAATCCACAACCGCCCCGAAAACACCTCACGCAGCCAGGCGGCATGCATGTCTGTCATCGAGTTGTCAGTGGGCAGCCAAAGCAGCAAACAATCCGGCAGGCCTGCGCGAAAGGATTGCCGGTCGAGGTGGTAGCTGCCCTTGCTCGCTGCCCGTCTCGCCTGGCTAATCAACTTGCAAAGCGCCGCATAACCCTTCCG
Organism: Woeseiaceae bacterium; assembly: GCA_036526055.1. GTDB lineage: Bacteria > Pseudomonadota > Gammaproteobacteria > Steroidobacterales > Woeseiaceae > JAHEFE01. The sequence goes on along the minus strand of DATCZF010000177.1, from coordinate 7,721 downwards.
GTTGCATGCAAGCGCTACCAGTCGAATGCCCTCGGCGAGGCGCAATTCCGAGCCGACGATCAGTTTTTTGAGGCCGTATTCGCGAGCCGCCATATGAGCACGCACGATGCCGCTCATGGAGCACTCGTCCGTGATAGCGAGCGCTGCGTAGCCCAGCCTGGCGGCTGTTTCGACCATTTCTTCAGGATGGGATGCGCCGCGCAGGAAGGTGAAGTTGGTCAGCGCATGCAATTCGGCATAAGCGGTTTTTTTCACCCGAAAAACCCGTGTAAAAACCAGCGCCTGCCCGTATCTGCCCGATCCCGGTAGACCCAGAGCCGTACACCTCTGCCGCTGAGCGCGATGTAATAATCCCGAGCAATGCCTGCCTCATCCCACCAACCGGTTTCCAGTCGCTCGGGTCCCTCGAGTATGGTCAATGAGCCCTGGTAAACCGGCTCGCCATTCGTCATTTTTAGCGGACGAGGTTGCGGCAATAGCCAGAGTGGCCTGCGTAACAGGCTGGCCGTATCTGCAACTGCAGCAGAGAAAGGCGCCAAACAGCCGCTACCCGGCCAGTAAACCGGGGGCGCCTCACAGCGCGGCGTCCGGGTGTCATCGACAGCTTTCTTTTTCCAGGCATATTGAGGCCGGTATTCGGCCACGTTCTGTACGCCGTGAATGGAACGGGCGCCCATACGGGCAATAAGGCGTTCAACTACCGGGCCAATCGATACGTCATCGGCCTGGCGCACCACCTCTTCCAGTGGCAGCACATCGCTTTGTAACACTATCGCCTGCCCTTTGCCGGCGCGCAGCCCGATGGCAATAACAGGCGCTGCAAATTCGACATTCTCCATACGAATTCTTAACAGCTCGAGCCAGTAATCAGCCGTATGGGCTGCCTGTGCACAAGCAACGACTATCTGTGTGGCGGGTTTATCGAAATGACAGAAACGGAATTGCAAACGCTGCACTGCAGATTGCCTGACCAGCAGAAAATGTTGCAATTCCCTGAGCAACTCCTCGCAAACGTTGAGTAATAGCTGTTTGTCGTCCAGCTCGGACAGCAAGTCATACTCCAGCTTGAAGCGCGCGGTTGTACGATATGCTGCCCTCGGATCCGCCAGGCGTCCGAGTGCGCGATCGAGCTGTAGCAGTCGCGCGCTGCCAAAACGTTTTGCAAACCCCTGTCGAGGCAGGCGCAGGCAATCACCAAGTTCGCTAATGCCCATGCCCTGCAAACTATCGATGACCGCAGCTGGCCAATCGAGACAGGATAGCGGCAACTCGGATAATGCCCCATGCAGATGTGCGGGGTCATCGATGCATACCCTGTGCCCTGCCCGCGCCAGCCAGGTAGCAGCCAGGGGCGTCGGCGCTATTGCTGCATTGACGCTATAGCCGTGCTGACGCAACTCCTCGAGCACACAGTCCTGCAAGCGACCGACGCCACCAAACAGACGCAGACTGCCCGCTATTTCCAGTAACAATGCCGGGGAATGATCGCGCGTAACAAAAGATGTAAAACATTCGGCCCAGGTTGCCAGCTCATTGAATGCCCGCTGCTCGCGGGCCGGTTCACGTAACAACAACTCTACGGTGGAATCGAGCGCCAGTGCTGCATTGATTCCCATGCCGCTGTTGATTCCGGCAGCAGCCGCTTCTGCACTGGCCAGCAGAATTTTGGGAATGCCCTGTTGCTCCTCAACGATCGCCCTGCTGGCTGGCGCCTTGTCGCGCACCAGCGCCTCGAGCGGTAAAGCCGGAAAATACAAACACAGCCATAACCGGGGTGCTTGCCTGGGAGTGGGGAATGGAATCTGTGCAAGACTTTCTGCCTGCTCCGGCACCGTGGATAGCGTCAGCGATAACTGTGTTGCGGAATGCCTTGCCGGCAGCTTGCTGGCAGAGTCAGAGGACCGGGCTGCTTCCCGAAGTGTCGCAGGGGACTTGGTGGACGATGACATGTGCTGCTTTCCCGAATACCCGTCTAGGACGCATAGTCACGAACCACTACGGGCCGGCCACCACGGCTCTTGAGTATGCCGATATCCGTTCCCGTACTGCCTGGCATAAGCTGAATGCGTAAAGCGGCTGCTGAAATTTTTCCCGCCGCACTTGACTGGCGAAAGACAATTCCCCAGCTATGTCCTTTTTCTGCGGCCAATTGCAGCCGTCGACAGTCTCGGCCACCCAGTGATACCGGCCAGAGTAGTACGGCAGCAAAAGTACCGGAAGAAAGTGCCTGATCGGCTGCCCACAATATCTCGGTATTTTTTTCCGGACGCATCACCAGGACACGGGATACATCCATGCCCCATTGCGATAAAGCGGGCGGATAAGGCTGAAAAGGCGGGGCTATCCAGGCAATCCAGCCCGCTGGGCTTTGTTCGGCGCCGGTAGTCAGCCGAACGAGGGCGGGCATTAATAACTGCAACTCGCCAATACCGTAATCGGACAGCAGGATTTCCGTTACGGCATTTCGCGGCCAACCGCCACCGGGCAGGACATTATCGAGTTTAGGATAACCGCTGGCCAGCCCCTGCTGTTCTGCTCCGCCCGCTTTTGCTCGCCCTTTCCAGAGTTTGGAGCTTTGTAATAATTTCTGCAGGGAGTCATTCACGGTCAGCGCACTAAAACCCTAGTGCAACGGCAAGCCGTCACGAATGACGCCAACGACGACACCTTCAATCACCAGCACCTGCTCTTTCAGATCGACACGGATTGGCTCGAACTCCTCGTTCTCGGGCAACAACCAGACATAGCTGCCATCCTGGCGATATCGCTTGACGGTAACTTCATCATCGAGACGGGCAACAATGATTTGCCGATTGCGGACTTCCGGTGTCCGATGTACGGCGACAAGGTCGCCATCGAGTATTCCGGCATTCCTCATGCTCATGCCATAAACGCGCAACAGGTAGTGCGGCTTCGGGTTAAACAAAGCATGGTCGATCTTGTAGTGGGTCTCGATATGCTCCTGGGCCAGGATCGGACTGCCGGCAGCAACCCGACCCACCAGGGGCAAACCGAGCTGATCACGCAGCGAGTCCTTGAGCTGAATGCCGCGTGAAGCACCCGGCAGGAGCTCCAGGACACCCTTGCGCTGCAGGGCACGCAAATGCTCTTCGGCGGCATTGGGCGACTTGAATCCGAGCTCCTGTGCGATCTCTGCACGTGTGGGCGGCATACCAGTTTCAGCGATAAAGTCTTGAATCATATTAAGAATTTGATTCTGTCTGGGGGTCAGTTGAGGCATTTTCCTGGCTTCCTGTATAAATAAACAGTATCTGTGATTATATACAGGAATAATCATCGCGCAAGCCCCTTGATCAACCAGGCAGCGTCCCGTTTCCACAACCCCATGCGCTCCGTGTTCAGCGACAACCCCCGGCACTCGCCTGGCCATGTAAATCCCGGTATCAAGTCGGCAGAACTTCATCCACTGATTCAGCAAACCTGCAGCAGCTTGCCGATTGACCAACGCGAAATTCTTTCCGACCACGGCGAGATATGTTGCTGTGGCAAAAAAAATTCATTGCAAAAACGTCTTAATCCATTGAAGCTGCGCGCAGTTTAGTAAATAATGCGAAAGCTGTTTTACTTCCCCAACAGAGGAACTTTGGATGATGAACAAGACCGTAATGAAAGTAGGCGCGATTGTGCTTTGCCTGGGACTGGCGTCTGGTTGCGCCAGCACCGCTGCAATTGAAAAAGCACAGGCGACCGCTGACAGGGCTGCCAGTGACGCTTCCGCTGCCATGGCTGCCGCCGAAGGCGCTCGTGCCACAGCTGACCGTGCTGCACAGGCCGCTGCAGGTGCCCAGAGCACTGCCGACCAGGCTATGTCAGCAGCATCAGCCGCTCAGGCTTGCTGTGATGCTAACCGCGACCGCCTGGAGCGCATGTTCCAGAAGTCGATGTCTAAGTAGCAACAGACTACGAAGATTCATTCAAACGCCGCGCTTGTCGCGGCGTTTTTTATGGCAAATCCTGTCGTTGCGGGAATGCCATCGGCTCTGTCGACAAGGCTTTCCGCCGCCAGCCAGTCCAATTGCCCGGTTCGCTCACGGGTTACGGCGATAAACTTCATGGTCAGCGTGGTCAGGGCGTCCGCCACCGGCGCTTCCTCGACGACATCCCCGTCGACGGGTTCCGCCTCGCTGCCCTCCTCGAGTGGCCTTTCCAGCGTGCGGTGTACTTCGAGTACCAGGTCGTCGCCGTCCCAGCCGAACTTGACCGGCTCGTTAATGATGCGCACCGGCGTCTTCACCGGAATGTGTTCGAAGACATACTCAATGTCCTCAGGGAACATGCGTATGCAGCCATGCGTCACCCGCATGCCGACGCCGGCCGGCCGATTGGTGCCATGAATCAGGTATCCCGGCAGACCAAGACGCATCGCGAAATCGCCCAGCGGATTTTGTGGCCCCGGGGGTACGACGCGCGGCAGCGGGTCACCGTCCGCAAGGTGTTCCTGGCGCACCGACTCCGGCGGGTACCAGGACGGATTACGCACCTTGGAGATGACCTGGGTCAGGCCCAATGGTGTTTCCCAATCCATTCGGCCGATACTGATCGGATAGGTCATGACGACCGGATCTTCGCCATTCTTTGCTTGCGGAAAATAGTACATGCGGTATTCCGCCAGGTTCAGCACGACGCCGCGCCGCGGACCCGGCGGCAGGATATAGCGCGTTGGCAGAACAATCTGCGTCCCTTCTCCCGGCAGCCAGGTATCCACTTCGGGGTTCGCCCGCACGATATCCTCGTAACCCAGGCCATGGCGTCGCGCGATGTCCAGCAGCGTATCTTCGGCCCGTGAGGTCGTGTAGGTAACCGCGCCGACAACGTCATTACCGGCAGCCGGCAAATCGTAGACCTCCGCCATCACGGGTCCGGCAAGAGAGGTCAACACCAGGGAATGTATCAGTTTTCTGTCAAGCGGCATTTTTATCCAGCCTCGTCACTCTCAACGACTTCGGTTTCAGACTCTGCGGCGAGTATCCAGTTCTGCATCGCCTCGCTTTGCATCAGGCGCAACGGATAGTGATTGGCTGCGGCCGGAATTTCAACACCGTAGGTCCTGAAACGCAGAACCACCGGCGCGTACATGGCGTCGGCAACTGAAAATTGACCAAACAACCACTCTCCCCGGTCACCATAGCGGCTTTGGCAATCAGTCCAGATATCAAGGATGCGCTCGATATCGCGCTGCAGCCCGTGGGTCATTTGTACCTTACGACCCATCGCCCGGCAATTCATCGGCATGCGCCCGCGCAATTCCTCGAATCCGGCATGCATCTCCGCCGCAATACTGCGCGCGTGACGCCGTGCCGCCGGATCGATCGGCCAAAGCTGCCGATCCGGCCAGGCTTCTGCCACTGCTTCAGCGATCGCCAGCGAGTCCCATACGGACTCATCGTCCAGCAACAGGACCGGTACCCTGCGCGCCGGCGAGTATTCTGCAATGCGACGCGTAAATTCCTCGGTATCGAGCGGCAAGCGAATTTCCTCGAACGGAATTGCGGCCTCCCTGAGCAGCAACCAGCTCCTCAATGACCATGACGAGTAATTCTTGTTGGCAATAACCAGTCGAACATTCATGTCGCCACCACTGTTGTCGGTCAGCACATGTTAAACCAAGCAAATGACGCCGTCTGCATTGACCCACCGCCGAGTGGCGGGTAGCCTAGCGTTTAACATCGCGCAGGGAAACCAGATAACAATGAGCCTTACGCTTTCTCTTACCCTCAGTAACCGTGATCTCAAGTATTTCCGCCAGGCGTTGAGAATGGCCCGCGAAGCGGTCAAGGACGCCGAAGCAAGCGAAATTATCGAAGCAACGCGCCTTGTATTTGACGAGATCAAGCGCGCCGACCCGCTGCCGGACTTCGTCGCCAAGCGCATTCCGCAGCTGGAGACCCTGATTTTGATGCTGGAGGACAAGGAATGGGCCCTGCCTCGGCTGGAACGGGAAAGGCTTCTGGCCACGTTCGTCTATTTTGGTGATCCGGAAGACCTGATTCCTGACGATATCCCGGTCATTGGCTACATTGATGACGTCATTATGATCGAACTCGTCGTGCGCGAATTACGCCACGCGCTGGACGCATACAATGACTTCTGCCAGTTTCGTGACAACTACGCCAGACAGCACAAGACGGGCCTGACCGCTGCGGCACGCAAGCAGCGTTTGCGTAAAAAACGCGAACAATTGCATGCTCGAATGAAACGCAGACTGCAAAGGGATCTGAAGGGCAAGCGGCCCTCGCCGCTCTGGTAAGCGGCAGCGCGCCTAATAGCGCAGCAGGACAGAGCCCCAGGTAAAGCCGCCACCGAACGCCTCCAGCAGCAGCAGTTGCCCGCGCTTGATGCGCCCGTCTCGAATACCAACGTCAAGCGCCATCGGCACGGAGGCAGCCGATGTGTTGCCATGATCCTGAACGGTCTGGATGACTTTTTCCATGGGCATGTCCAGGCGTTTGGCCGTCGCCTGGATGATGCGAATATTGGCCTGGTGCGGAATCAGCCAGTCCAGCTCATCCTTGCTGATATTATTGGCTTCGAGCGCCTGCTCGGCCACGCTTCCCAGTGTCTTCACTGCGACCTTGAAGACTTCGTTGCCCTTCATCTGAATGTAGGCGCCACCTTCGGGCGGGTTGAACAGGTTTTTCGAAGGGCCGATCGGGAAATACAGCAGGTCGCGGTACTGGCCATCGGCGCCCAGGTGACATGACAGGATTCCGGGCTCCTCCGCGGGTTTCAGAATGACGGCGCCAGCGCCATCCCCGAACAGAACGCAAGTTGCGCGATCCTTCCAGTCGATCAGTTTGGTGATGATTTCTGCGCCAATGACAAGCGCACATTTCGCCTCACCGGCGCGAATGAATTTATCGGCTGTGGTCAGCGCATAGATGAATCCGGTACAAGCCGCCTCGATGCTGAAAGCTGGACAGTTGTGAATGCCCAGTCGGGCCTGCAACAGGGTCGCCATGTTGGGAAACAGCAAGTCCGGGGTCGTGGTACCACAGATCAGCAGGTCGATGTCCTCAGGCTTTACGCCGGCATCCTGCATGGCGATTTTGGCCGCCTCGAACGCCAGGTCCGAGGTAGTATCCTCCTCGGCCGCTACGTGGCGACGCTCCACACCGGTACGCGTGCGAATCCATTCGTCGGTCGTATCCACCATCTTCTCCAGATCGGCATTGGTGACGATACGCTCGGGCAGGTAGCGCCCCGTTCCGGCTATTCTCGAATACATTATGCGGTTTCCTGTGCTAGCAAGGTGCCAATCTGGCGTGGCACTCCATTTCTTACCTCGATCACCGCCGTATCGATCGCATGCTGAAACGCATACGAATCGGCACTGCCATGACTTTTGATAACGATACCGTTCAGACCAACGAGGCTCGCCCCATTATAATTCCGTGAATCCATGCGGATTGCCAGATTTTTGAGGACATTGGCCCCCAGCCCCCCCTGCAATCGTGCGAACCAGCCGTCCGTAAAGGCTTCGCGAAGGTAGTGCGCGGCCAGCCCGACCGTACCTTCCATGGTTTTCAGGGCGACATTGCCGGTAAATCCGTCGGTCACACTCACATCGGCCTTGCCCGAAAAGATATGGTTGCCCTCGATAAAACCGGCGTAATTCAGGGTGCTGTTCTGTAACAGTGCCGCGGCTTTTTTCACGGACTCATGACCCTTGGTATCTTCGGCGCCGATATTGAGCAAGGCGA
>DATCZF010000176.1:0-4737 GCA_036526055.1 Woeseiaceae bacterium | reverse complement strand
TGTTCCGGAGATTCGCCCGGCTCGATATGGCCCGCCGGCTGGTTGATGACGATGATTCCGTTGACGATTTCCTCGACCATCAGGAAGCGCCCGTCCTTTTCAATAATTGCCGCGACAGTGAGATCTGTAGTTATCACGCTCGTGTTTCTTCTTCGCTTCTAGATTGATAGTTGGCGCAGTTCCAACTCGACTTCGCTGGCATTCCACAGCTCGTCAAATTTGTTGCTGTATCTTTTTGCGACGCCGGGTTCCCAGGTATCTGCAATGCCTTCCCAGCGAGTTGCCTCGGCACGGTAGATGAGGGCGACGCCATCGGCGATGCAATAAGACTCGGTCTGGCCGCGCAAATCTTTTCGTACATTACGAAATTCAATATAGCTGTTAAGTCGGCGACCGAGGTGGACCAAGGCATTGCCGTTCTTGATGGCATGTGACGGATCGTTGATCAGTACGCGCACTCGGGCAAATCGCTGCGACAGCACGAGGTGTTTGACGACTTCGAGAAACTCGGGGTCATCATAGATACCGGGCTCGAGATCGTGGGTGAAGAGGGACAGCTTGCGCGTCGCGATGCCTGCCACACCGATAACCGCCTGCCTGTACTCGTCACGCGTCGATACTACCCAGCGCTCACCTCTTTCGCGTACCTGTTCCATTGTACTCCGCAGTCATAAATCCATGCTCGCAACAACATGCTCGATACCGCCTTCATCAAATGTGTCGCCCCTGCGAACGAATCCATGGCGTTCATAGAAGGCGAGGGCGTGCAACTGAGCATGCAAATGAACCCTCTCGAGCCCTGCTTCACCTGCGATTCGAACCAGTTCGATGAGCAAACTGTTGCCAAGACCCCGGCCACGAAAGTCCGCCACTACCGCAAGTCGTCCTATCTTACCGTTGGCTTCGAGCCTGCCAGTGCCAACTGCGTCACGTTTTCGGTGCAACGCGAGCAAATGCAAAGCGTTCGCATCTGCGCCGTCGAACTCGAGCTCTTCGGGAATGTTCTGTTCAATTACAAAGACTTGCTGTCTTACGGCCCTGATCAGTACCGCGTCATGATGCCAGGTCGCCGGGCGAATGCTGATTTCAGGCGTCTTTGTCATGGTCGCCGTCGAAGACGCCTTTTTCGAGAAGCCAGCTGAGTAGCGCCCTGCCACCAGGTTGCGTTTGCAAGGCCGGAAATACCGACGGCTCGAGCCTGCGCGTTTGCGAGAGGGCCAGGAGCGCCTCCCGCCAGTCGCGGTCACAGCGGAAACTGAAGCCATTGGCAAATACCAGCAACGCCCCGTCCACCGTGCTCCAGGCCAGCCGCGTCATGCCATGCAGGTGCAGTGCCGTTCCCTCGGCGACCGACTCCATGCATTGCATCACTTCCTGGTCGTCCAGTATGGGCGGTGCCAGCCATGCTTTGGGATCGGTGACCATCGTGCCGAAAAGTCGGGCGAAGGAGACGTCATCGATTGCCTGCATGGCTTGCAGGAGCTGCCTGGCGCGATCCAGGGCCGCGGCGGAAATTTCGCCGCCTCGGGATTCTGCCGCCTGCAGATCGTCATCCTGGTAAAACATGTCGAGACCAGGCGACTCACTCGCTGCGCGTGCAAATTCGCCGGCCAGTTGCCCGGCTGTCGGTGCCCGCATGCCAACCGAGTAGGTGATACAGAGGTCTGTCGCGACACCCCAGTGCCCGCGACCAGGTGGCAGGTAAAGGACGTCGCCGGGTACGGCCGTGTATTCCTCGAAGTCGGCGAATGGCTCGACCAGGTGAAGTTCGTCGTGTGCAACCTCGCGCAGTGCACTGCCGGCGGCTGCTACCTGCCAGTTTCGCGAACCCCTGGCCTGGCACAGGAACACGTCGTAGTTGTCGATATGGGGTCCGACACTGCCTCCGGGCGCCGCCACACTGACCATCAGGTCATCGATCCGCCAGGCCGGAATAAATGGAAATTCGCCAAACAGCGTTGCCAGGTCCGGCAAATGCTTGTCGACGTCCTGTACGAGCAGGGTCCAGTTGGCAGACGGTAAACCCGCCAGGTATTCATCGGCGAAAGGTCCATGCTCGACCCGGTACGACAGCCCGCCGTCTTCGCCATTTGTAAAAACCAGGCGGCTTTCGACATCCGGCTGGGTTGCCAGCCAGGCAATTTCCTCTGCCGATAAAGCCGGTAGTTCGGTAAGCGCTTGCGGAAGAAAGCGCGGTTTCTTCTGCCACGAGTCGCGCAGGAAAGTTGCGACACTTCCATTGTCTGCAAACTTCAACATGGGCGTCTACGGGCCGATTCCGGCAACCAGCAACTAGAAGGGTTCGTCGATGAGCTTCGCGGCGAGACCCACGTAAGCGGCCGGCGTTAAATCCAGCAATCGCTGCTTTGCCTCTTGCGGCAATTCGAGCCCCTGGATGAACTCCTTCAGCGAGGCTTCGTTGACGGGCTGGCCACGGGTCATGGCCTTGAGCTTTTCATAGGGTTCCGGAATGCCGTGACGGCGCATCACTGTTTGCACGGCCTCGGCCAGGACTTCCCAGGCTTCGTCCAGGTCGCGAGCAATCGCGGCTTCGTCGGCCCGGAGTTTCCCGAGGCCTTTTTCGCATGATTGAATGGCAATGCTGACGTGCGCGAGCGCGACGCCGAAGTTTCGCAGCACGGTCGAATCCGTCAGGTCACGCTGCCAGCGAGAGACCGGCAGCTTACTGGCAAAATGTTCGAGCAGGGCTGTCGCAATGCCCAGGTTGCCCTCGGCATTTTCGAAATCGATCGGGTTTACCTTGTGTGGCATGGTTGAAGAACCGACTTCACCAGCGACGGTCTGCTGCCGGAAATAGCCCAGCGAAATATAGCTCCATGTATCCCGGCAGAAATCCGTCATGATCGTGTTTATTCTCACCAGGGCGTGCGCATAAACGGCGATCCAGTCATGCGGTTCGATCTGCGTAGTATGCAGATTCGGCGTGATGCCCAGCGATTCGACGAACCGCCTGCTGAGGCTGATCCAGTCGACTTCCGGGTATGCGACGGCGTGTGCATTGAAGTTGCCGACCGCGCCGTTGAATTTGCCGCGCACGATTACCTGTGAAAGATCTTCCTGTGCGACTGCCAGCCGGGCCACGACGTTGGCGATTTCCTTGCCGAGCGTTGTCGGGCTGGCGGTCTGCCCGTGGGTGCGCGACAGCATCGGAATTGTCGCATAGGCCTTGGCCATTGCGCGCAGCTTGGCGAGCAGTCCAATGATCTGCGGCACAAGAATGTCGTCTCGCGCATGCCTCAGCATTAGCGCGTAGGCGAGGTTATTAATGTCCTCGGAAGTGCAGCCGAAATGGATGAATTCGAGCAGGGGCGCCGTGTCGCGACTATCGCCGAGACGCTCGCGAATAAAGTATTCGACCGCTTTGACGTCGTGGTTGGTGGTCGCTTCGATCGCCTTGATGCGCTCGGCATCGTCAGCGGAGAACCCGTCAACCAGTTTATTGAGCACGTCCTTCTCTACCGGTCCGAGTGGACCGATCTCAGTGATTTCCGGCTGATCCGCCAAGAATTGCAGCCAGCGAACCTCCACGAGAACCCTGAAGCGTATCAGTCCGTATTCGCTGCAGATTTCGCGTAGCGTGTTTCCACGATTGGCATAGCGTCCATCGACAGGTGAAATTGCTTTCAGCGTGCTGATTTTCATCGAATGCTAGACTTGTTCCGGCAAAGCGAGAATCATACACCATCGTTCGCCCGAGGGAGCCCCAGAATGCCCCTTTGGGCAGAAAAAATGGCGGCATGGCGGCCACTGGCTGTGCGCGAAATTGAGCGGAGAATTGAACGGTATGAGTGACAAAGACTTTCGTATTGAACACGACAGTATGGGTGAATTGAAAGTGCCGGCAACGGCGCGCTGGGGAGCTCAGACACAACGCGCAGTCGAGAATTTTCCAATTAGCGGGCTGCCGATGCCCCGGGGTTTTATTCGGGCGCTCGGGCTGGTCAAGTGGGCCGCAGCAGGCGCTAACGCCGAGCTGGGGTTGATGAAGTCCAATCTGGCGGCAGCGATTCAGAAAGCGGCGCTCGAGGTTGCCGCGGGGGCGCACGACGAGCATTTTCCAATCGATGTCTTCCAGACAGGGTCAGGCACCAGTTCGAACATGAACGCGAATGAGGTCATCGCCAACCTCGCCAGTGAGCGGAGTGGCCTGAACGTTCATCCCAACGATCACGTGAACATGGGGCAGAGCAGTAACGACGTTATTCCGACTTGTGTCCATGTCTCAGCCGCCCTCGAGGTCCAGGAACAGCTGCTGCCGGCGCTGGCACATTTGTCCGCCGTGCTGAAGGCCAAGGCGGAAGAAAACCGTAATATCGTGAAAACCGGCAGAACCCATTTAATGGACGCAATGCCGGTCACTCTGGGGCAGGAACTCGACACCTGGAAGGCGCAGGTTGAGCATGCTGCCGATCGTCTGGGCGACTCCCTGCAACGGCTGTGTGGCCTCGCCCAGGGAGGAACGGCGGTGGGAACCGGCATCAACGCCCATCCGCGATTTGGCGCCAAGGTAGCCGTATTGCTGAGTGAGCAGACCGGCGTGGAATTCCGCCAGGCAGACTCCCTGTTCGAGGGGCTGAGTTCGCAGGATGCGGCGGTGGAGCTGTCCGGGCAGTTGAAAGTCCTTGCTGTCAGCCTGACAAAGATTGCCAATGATCTGCGCTGGATGAATTCGGGCCCGCTGGCCGGGCTGGGGGAAATCGCCCTGCCGGCACTGCA
>DATCZF010000175.1:0-3393 GCA_036526055.1 Woeseiaceae bacterium | reverse complement strand
CCCCGAACGACAGCAAAATTGGATAACTGACAAGAGAGCGAAGCGATGCATCACTGGCATGAAGAAACCAATGGAGACAATATCAGCTGGCTCGGCATCGACAAGGCTTCCAGTAGTGTCAACACGCTTTCTGCGGACGTACTGCAGGAACTGAACGAAATCCTGGAGCATTATGAAACAAGCCTGCCCAAGGCCGTCATTCTTTATTCCGCCAAAGCGAGCGGCTTTGTCATGGGCGCAGATATCAACGAATTCACTACGATTCCGTCCGAGGAAAAGGCCTTCGAACTGGTCAGGCTCGGGCAGCAGGTCGTCGACCGCCTGGCGGCGCTGCCCTGCCCCACAATTGCAGTTATTGATGGTTTTGCACTCGGTGGCGGACTGGAGCTGGCCCTTGCCTGTCGCTATCGAATTGCAGTAGATACCGCAAAGCCGGTTCTCGGTCTGCCCGAGGTGCTCCTTGGGCTGCACCCCGGTTTTGGCGGTACGGTAAGGTCGATCCGTCTCTGCGGTGTCCGGCCGGCGATGCAGCTAATGCTCAGCGGAAAACCGATTCGTGTCGATAAAGCGTTGGCACAAGGCCTGGTCGACCGAATCGTCGCAGAACCGGACTGGAAATCGGTCGCCCGCAGCTTCGCGGAGTTTCCGCCCTCCCCTCACAAGGCGCCGTTTATCGAAAGATTGCTCAATCTCGGCCCCATTCGGCCGCTGGTCGCCAATATGCTGCGTAAGCAAGTCGCAGCGCGAGCAAAACCTGACCATTACCCCGCCCCATACGCCATTATCGAATTGTGGGCCCGTTTCGGCGCCTCGCAGAAAGATGGCTATGCCGCCGAGGCGCGCTCGTTCGCCGGTCTCATGGTAAGCAGCGCATCACGCAACCTGGTGCGCGTTTTCTTTTTACAGAACCGCCTGAAAGCGCAAGGGGGCAAAAGCACAACATCGATTGAAAAGATTCACGTCATTGGCGCAGGTGTCATGGGGGGTGATATCGCTGCCTGGTGCGCGTTAAAAGGATTGCAGGTCACTCTTCAGGATCGCGCGCGGGAATTCGTAGACCCGGCTCTGGCAAGGGCAGCGAAACTTTTTGCCAAAAAGATTCGCGATGCGGATGAGCTCGCCGCAACGGCGAAGCGCCTGAGCGGAGATCTCGAAGGGGCTGGCATCGCACAAGCCGATATTGTCATTGAAGCGATTTACGAGGACAGGGAAGCCAAGGAAGCGCTGTATCGCTCTATCGAACCGAAAATGAAACCGGGCGCGGTACTGGCCACGAACACATCGACGATTCCGCTCGAGGAAATGCTGGGCGCCTTGCAGGACCCCGGTCGAATGATAGGCCTGCATTTTTTCAATCCTGTTGCCCAACTGCCATTGGTGGAGGTAATTCGCTCGACCGAATCCCGGGATGATGCGATCCAGATGGGACTAAATTTCGTCAAGGCGATTGGCAAATTTCCGCTCGAATGCAACAGCGCGCCGGGCTTTGTGGTGAACCGGATTCTCGGGCCTTACATGGGGGAAGCAATGCACCTGGCACAGGAAGGCATGCCGCTGCAGGCAATCGACCGTGTCGCAACAGATTTTGGTTTACCCATGGGACCTGTTGAGCTCGCCGATACCGTCGGCCTCGACGTTGCATTAAATGCGGCAAAGGTACTCGGGGGTGAGGAGCAGGTGCCGGAACACCTGCGAAAACTGGTCGAGTCGGGTAAGCTCGGTCGCAAATCCGGACAGGGGTTTTACCTTTGGAAAGACGGCAAAGCGGTCAAGGAAACCGCGCCGAAATTCGAGATACCGGTAGATGCCGAGGACAGGCTGATCCTGCCGATGATCAACGAAGCGGTAAAAACACTGCATGATGGCGTCGTTACGGATGCCGATATTCTGGATGCCGGTGTCATTTTTGGAACCGGCTTCGCGCCGTTCCGAGGTGGACCATTGAAGTATGCGCGAGACCGTGGTGTGGACAATGTCATTGCCCGGCTGGAAGAACTGGCGGCCCGCTATGGTGAGCGATTCTCTCCAGGTCAGGGATGGGAGTTGCTCCGCGAGTCAGCACAGGCATGATTGCCGCGACAACAGGCTCGGCCGCGCGCACACGGGTTTTCCGTTGGCGGCGGAAGCGCGTCTTTGCTGCTATTCATTAGCTTCAAAATACCTGTAAAATGACCAACTTGGTCGAGGCTCTGTCCTCGACCCCGTAAGCTTGGAAATTCGGTTGCTGACCGACAGAAGGATACAGGCCGCAAGATGACAGATGAGCATCTGAGCATAGAACTGCTTAAGCGCTTCTCGCCGCTGGACAGTTTAAAGCGAGATAACCTTGCCGCACTGGCGCGCAAGGTGCAGTTGCGTGAGGCTGCGCCTCAGCAGATGCTGTTCCAGGAAGCAGATACCGAAAAGCGCACGATTTATCTCGTCAGCGGCAGAGTGGAGCTGCTTGACCAGGGCAAGGTTAGTGAAACACTAGAAGGCGGTTCGAACGAAGCGCGTAATCCCCTGAGCCATGCATTTCCGCGCCGGGTTGGCGCGCGTGCAGCCACGAAAGTACAGTATTTGTCGATCGACAGTGACCTGCTGGATGTAATGCTGACCTGGGACCAGACGGGCAGTTACGAGGTTTCCGAATTGCAGGGGATTCCCGAACACGGCGCCGATGACTGGATGACCAACCTGCTGCAAACCAAGGCGTTCCACAAGATTCCGCCAGCCAATATCCAGGCTATTTTCATTCGCATGCAGCAAATCAACTACAAGGCCGGGGATGTGGTTCTTAAACAGGGAACCGAGGCGGATTTCTTCTATGTTCTGACGCGCGGAAAGGTCCTGGTCACGCGCGAGACGCCGCTGAACAAAGACGGTATCAAGCTCGCTGAGCTCAACGTCGGCGATACGTTCGGGGAGGAAGGATTGATTTCCGACGCCAAACGGAACGCCACGGTCACGATGCTGACTGATGGCTCTGTCATGCGTCTGGGCAAAGACGATTTCAAGAAGCTCCTGAACGAGCCGATGCTTGACTGGGTGAATATCGACGAAGCGGAAGACATCATCCGCGCGGGTGGTCGCTGGCTGGACGTGCGATTGCCCAGCGAGTTCGATAACTACCATCAGGACGGAGCAATCAATATCCCGTTGTATTTCATTCGCTTGAAAGTAAATACACTGGATAAAAATACCAAGTACGTGGTTTGCTGCGATACCGGCAGGCGTAGCTCGGCCGGAGCTTACATACTAAATGAGCGCGGTTTCCAGGCTTACGTCCTGAAGGGTGGAATCAACAAGACCTGAGTCAGAGCGAAGCCCGTTAAGGCCTTTTACATGGTATGGGTGGGCTTGTCGCCGCCGAGTGCACCGGCAAGGTAATTCTCGATCTTTTTCTGCGTGTTG
>DATCZF010000174.1:0-3880 GCA_036526055.1 Woeseiaceae bacterium | reverse complement strand
GTCGCGGATTTCCTCGAGTTGGACGATGAGCAGGCACTGGATCATGTTCCGTACGTTACCCTCATCGACGAGGAAAACCGGCTGCACCGCCTGGTGGTTGACGACAAGCTGATTCGCGTCGCAAGGCGTGGCGCGGAACGCTGGCGCATGCTGCAGGAGGAAGGCGGGATCAAGAACTCCCTGGTTGCAGCAGCCATCGAAAAAGCGCGTGCCGAATGGCAAGTTGAGCAAGAGCAGGTGCTGAAGGCGCTGCGCGAGGAGCTGCACGAGGCAGCGCCAGCTGCTGGAGAAAAGGCGCCGCCTGCTGCGAAGGCTTCAGATGTGGTGTCGACAAGCGTTGCCGCCGAGGTGGAAGTGGCCGAGGAGGAGGTCGAAGCCGGCAATCCGGATGAGCCTTACATCGAGACACCGCGCTGCACGACGTGTGACGAATGCACGGCGAAGAACGATCGAATGTTCGCGTATGATGAAAACAAGCAGGCTTATATTGCCGATCTGTCAGCGGGCACTTACAGAGAGCTCGTCGAGGCAGCGGAAAGCTGCCAGGTCGCAATCATTCATCCTGGAAAGCCGTGGAATCCTGACGAGCCTGGGCTCGATGAGCTGGTCAGACGAGCCGCTGCATTGACCTAGTCGACCGACAACTCGCAATCTGCGGGCTGGTGGTATCGATGCAATCAAGCACTGATCAGTGCTTGGTAATCAGGCCATGTGTCGCGATATGGTTAAGTCTGTCAATGTCGATCAGGTAAATGTGCCGCCTTTTCACCTTGATCAGTCCTTCCTTCTGCATCTTCGATAACATGCGGCTGCCCGTTTCCACCGTGAAGCCCAGGAAGCTGGCGATTTCCACGCGCGACATCGGCAAGTCCAGTTCGTAGGGGCTCAAGCCTTGTTTTTCCTGTCGCTTCGACAAATCCAGGAGAAATGCACAAAGTCTTTGTTCTGCCTGGGCAGTTGCGGGAAACAGCAGGTGATCGCTGTAAGTGCGACTAATCAACTGCATTATGCTGGCCTGCAGGCTAGGCAGTTTCGCGGCAAACTCTTCAAGCTCGTCGAAAGGCATCACGCAAACTGAACAATTCTGGATTATTGAAGCGCTGCATCGATGTCGCTCCGGATAAACCGCATCAAATCCGAGCAGGTCGCCCTTGATATGAAATCCATGTACATGCTCGTCGCCATTTGCGTCGGTCGTGTAACTCTTTACGCAACCATTACGCACTGCGTAAATGGCGGTAAACTGATCGCCCACCTGAAACAGGTGCCCGCCGGCCGGCAGGTTATCCGCACGGCGCACAATGTTCTTGAGACGATCAAGGTCGAGCGACGACAAGCTGGGATGCCAGCACAACTCATTGAGCGAGCAGGTGCTGCAAGCCCTTTTTAGTGTCCGGACATTCAATGTGCTTCCGTCGGCTGCAGTGTCCACATCTGTCCTCCTTGTTGACAGAGGTTTATTACCAGTTGACAAATATTCTGGCAATAGTGGCTGTTACTTACCATTTGTACCAAAAAAAAAGGGACAACGAGCGATTTTGGCCGGCATACCGTGGCATTTCGGTCCCGGGACGCCATGTCGTGGCGGTTTCACCCGGTCATTACGGGCAGTGAACAAATCGCCGCAATCGGGGTCTATTACACGGTCGAGCAGTCAAAAAGCATGCCCAAAACCGGGCATTCAGCAGCAACGGGAGACAGATGATGTCCAGCATTGATTCATCAGCAGGTGAAAACGAGAGCGCTGAAAAGCCGGAAAGCAGTGTTCTCGAGGAAAATCTGAAGTCGCGGGCGACCTGGGTCAGGGCAATTTACATGGTCGTTTTCTGTTTCCTCTTTGCGATCGTCGAGGTCGTGCTGGTGGCGACAGTCGTTATCCAATTTGTGTGGCGCTTGGCGAAGGGCCAACCGAACCAGCATCTGCTGGAGTTGGGTCACGGATTGGCGACGTATTTGTACCAGATAGTGCGCTTTCTCACGTTCAATACCGAAGATTTGCCGTTTCCATTTGATGGCGATTGGCCCGGGGTTGAGCAAAACGATTGATCTGTTGCGCACGCGGCGACTCGGTTAGTATCGCCGTATGACTGAAAACGCAACACTCAAGGCGTGGAACAGAATGCAAGCCAGCGGTTTCGGCCGCTGGCTTTTTACCCGTGCGGTTTGCTGGAAAGCCCCCTATTTTGCGTCAATATCTCCGCGGTTTGTGAGCCTGCAACCGGGCTGTGCCGTCGTGTCCATGCAGAAGCGCCGCAAGGTGAAAAACCACATTGGTACGATTCACGCGATCGCGATGGCAAACCTGTGCGAGATTGCCGCCGGTGTGCTGACCGAGGTGACAATTCCTGTGTCAATGCGCTGGCTTCCGCGTGGAATGAACATTCAATACCTGGCAAAGGCCGAAACGGCGGTCCATGTGCATGCGTCGATGCCCGCACCTGTCGGTGCAGATGCCCAGGATCTCGTCGTGGATTGTGATGTGCGGGATGCTGGTGGAAAAACCGTCGTCACCGCCCAAATCAGCATGTACGTAACGCCCAAACCGACCCGCTGACCACTGCTATAGTGACCGGGACGGCCTGCCATTGGGTGGCTAGTGCCAGGCGGGGGGCTTCGCGTCGTTAAGCTTCATGTAACGGTCTCTCAACAACGTCTGCCGCGTGACCATCGGCATTTCCATGCCGTCGATGAATACCTGCTGCGGATAATTGCCAAGCTCCAGGGGATCATCGGACCAGATCACAAAATCCGCCGATTTGCCGGCCTCGAGGCTGCCAAGTGAGCTGTCGAGACCGAACATCCTGGCGGGTTCAATGGTTATAGCGGCAAGCGCGTCATTCCATGACAGGCCATTAGCGACAGCATTTCCCGCCGACTGCGTGATGTTACGCATATTCTGCGTCTGTCCGGCGCCCACCGTGTAGGCAAACGTAAACCGAACCCCCGCGTCACGCAGGCGTTTCACCGCTGCCGATGAGGCGTTCAATTCGTCAAAGCTTTTGGGCAGGTTGGCGTAGGACTCGACAATGACCGACATGCCCGAGCGTGCGACGCGATCCGCAACCATCCAGGCCTCAGCTCCGCCATTAATGATCGCCCGCAAGCCGTATTCCTCGACCAGGTCGGCGAGAACTTCGATATCGCTTGCCCGGTGCACGTTGACAAGCATCGGAATCTTGCCGGAAAGGACGGGCTGCAGCGCTTCCAGGTCATGCTGACTGAGCGAATAAGCTCTTCTTTGGGCACTCTCAAAGGCTTCTTTGTGAGTTGCGTAGTCGCTGGCGTCGGCAAGCGCTGCCCGCAGTGTTTGCAATGCCGCTGCCCGTGAACCACCGGCTAATCCGCCGCCGCCGGCGCCGAGGTTGACAACCAGGGCCACGCCGCGTTTGGTGAGGTAGTCAGCATCGGTCCCGAGATCGACGACCGAAGCGAGCCCGGAAAAGATCTGGCTTTTCGGGCCGTCGCCGGAATTATTCCCTGAGGAAGGCGCAATAACCGCCCTCGTCGTGCCTTCAACGCGAGTGATTGCAATGATGGAAGATCGTCGATTGTAGGCATCGGCAACGTCGAAGCTGGCAGCAAACTGGTCGCCTCGCTGGATGTTATCAACGGTGCTGTCTGTCATATCGACTTCAGTCAGACCGAGTCGGCTGAAAGGGTTGAACAGCCCTGGTGTCACAATCTTACCTTGGGCCTCGATGATGCGAGCACCCTGTGGTGCGGCTCCTTCCGACGCTACGGACAGCACCTTGCCGTTCTCGATTATCAGCGTGGCATTGTCAACCGTGCCCTGCGGGCCCATCGTATGCACCTTGGCACCGGTTACGGCAATGATTTCCGCCTGCGTGCCGACCGCAAACAGCAATGCTATCGTCAATGC
>DATCZF010000173.1:0-3436 GCA_036526055.1 Woeseiaceae bacterium | reverse complement strand
CCAGTGCGATGGCCTGATCGAAGTGTGCCAGCGAAAGCTCCACCTGCCCGAGCCCCAAGTAACAAAGGGCCACGTTGCCGTGGTCCTGGCTCAAAGAAATCGTCGAACCGAGCTGCTCGCTGATGGCGAGGGCCTGCCGATAGTGCTCGAGCGCTTCGTCGAAACGGCCGAGCAGCAAATAGACGCCTCCGAGGTTACCGAGTGTGTCGCCTCTGCCACGCGGGAAGTCTGCCTCCTCGTACAGATCCAGCACGCGCCGATACTGCTCGACCGAGACGTAGTAATCACCCAGTTCGTCGTGCACCAGGCTCAGGTTGTTCAGGATGGCGCCCTGCAGTCGCTTGTCGCCGACACTGGCCGCGATTTCAGCGGCATCCCTGAAGTACGCCTGAGCCTGACCGAACTCGCCCAGGTCCCAGTGCAGCAGGCCGAGCACGTTCAGCGTCTTGCCCTCCTGCAGGCGATCGCCGATCGCACGCTTTTTCTCCAGGGCCTGCTCCAGGTACTGGTGGGACTTTTCATATGCCCCGAGCCGCCAGTGGATTTCGCCGAGGAATCCAATCGCGATGGCTTCCGAGCGGACATCGCCGGCGCCCTCGAGCGCTTGCACGAGTTCCTCGAAGACGGGCAGCGCGGCCTCGGGGCCCTCGCGGCGATACAGAGCTTCAGCTGACTCCAGATCAGGGAAATTGCCTTCGGTCGCATCCTCCGCGGCCGCAGCCGTCAGCAGCGATGCCGCAACCAGCAGCGCGCCCAGCAACAGCCGAGGGTTCACGGCCGGCATGCGCAGCTTGGCGTGTGCAGAGGCCACGTCAGCCGCCGCCACCAAAGCGGAACAGCAGGTAGTCGGATTGCAGGCTCTTGGCTTCCGTCAGGTAGGCATCGACCCGAACGAAGTACTCCACGCCCGGAGACAGGTTCAGGCCGCCAGGCAGCCGCCACTCGGTGCCGTCGACGCGCTGCTGCCAAAGCAGGTCGCCTGCGTCGGAGACGATCCGCACCTGGTAATAAAGGCTGTTGGGAACGGGCGTCCACCTGAACAAACTGTCGTCGGCGACAAGGGTCACTCCTTCGCTTGGCGACAGGAAACGGGGTCCGATCGCAGCGGGATCGATAGTACGCGTCTCGCGCACGCTGCTGGACGGTTCGTCCAGGTGCGTGCGGGGCAACGCGTCCTGACCAAGTTGGCCAAGGGGAAAGAGCTGATAAAAGACCCCAACCGCAATCGCGAGCACCGCGGCTGCGGCCCAGAACGGCGTCGCTTTTGATCGGTGCACAGGTTCGTGTTTCAGCGTCTTTGCCGTCGCCAGAACGTCTTCCGGAATGCTCCGCGCGCCCCGGTCCTGCTCCAGTCGCTGCAGCATGCCCACGCGGGCCAGGCAAAACCGGCAATCCGCGAGGTGGCGCTCGAGGGTGGCACGCTCATCCGCGGGCAATAATTCGTCATAGAATTCCGCAATCTGCCGGTCTTCCGGACAGAACGGCGTCCGTCCGCCCAGTTCGGCGGACTGCAGTATCGCTAGCTCTGTGTGCGTGTGGTCATCCATACCGCTGAACCCGGCGATGCAGAAAAACGTGACTGCCGCCCTTTGCTGCTTCTATACACGGAGCGAGGATCAGTTTTTTCGCTGTTGCGCGGAACGTTCGACCTGTAGCCGCTGAAACAGCGCATCCACGGCAGCCTCGACCCCTCGCCAGGTGGCGTTGGTGTCTCCGTGGTACTTGAGTTGTGCAATCTTTCTCAGCGTCAGGCCTTCCTGGAAGCGCAAACGCAACAACAGGCGCTGATCGGCAGGTAAACGGGCAATGGCAATCTGCAGGGATTCGAGCTCCTGCTGCCTCTGTGCTTCTTGTTCCGGACCGCCGGCAGGATCAGGCAACCTATCGATCCGGCCCTGCACCGGATCGCCATATGCCGGCTTGCAGCCCCGGTTGCGCACGCTGATCTGCCAGCGTTGACGTGGCGTGAGCAGGGCGTAGACCCGGGCCGCAGCCTTCGCGACCAGTTCCCGGGTCAGGTCCGGAAAGTCGGCCTTCAACGACTGGAAGCAGGTTTCCTTGCCCATACCCTGCTCGATGACCATCCGGTACACGGACTGATCGAATGCCGGCAGCGCGGATATCGCGGGCAGAAGGGACGCACGCCCGTACTCGCGGCGATGCCAGTCCACGCAGAGGTTGAACACGACGCTGCCGAGCCAGGTGCGAAAAGCGGCCTCTCCGGCCGTGTTGAACTTCAGCAGCCGCCGGAAGCCGTTGTCATTGAGTTGCGCGCAGGCATACAGAAAACACTCACTGATCCGATCCTGTTCGTATTCGAACTGGCTGGCGGTGTTCATGATCAGGGAGGCATAGCGATCCAGGAACTCGGCCCAGGCTGAGCCTGCGTCGGCCGAACGCAGCCTGCGCAGCAGGTCCGCGGTCGCTTTTTTGCCGTCTGGATGACCGTCCGTCACAGTACACCCGTCCTTTTTGCACGACCCTGCCGGGCAATGGGACGAGCATCCATGCAGATCGAATCACGAGGAAGGGCTCTTGTTGAAGTATAGCAGACGCCGGCCGCGTTCACGCCGACTGCAGGCGGGCCGCCACCGTGCCCTGTTTGGGGTCGGTCCGATCAATCCCGGCACGAAGCCATCGATGCGCCGCTCAGCCTGGGCGGCGAACCTGATTCAGGCGTCACGCATCGGGTTGTTCGGGTGCCGTGTCCAGTTGAGGTAGGGCTTGCCGGTCTCGACGACATTCATGGTGATGCATCCGGGCACCGGGCACACCAGTTCGCACAGGTTGCAGCCGACACACTCCTCGTCCTTGACCGTATAGATTCTGTGGTCACCTGACCTGCTCGATGCGATGGCCTGGTGTGAAGCGTCCTCGCAGGCGATATGGCAGAGCCCGCACTCGATGCATTTTGCGGGATCGATGCTTGCGATGGTCTTGAAATTCAGGTCGAGATACTGCCAATCGGTGATGTTGGGCACCGCGCGCCCCCTGAAATCCTCCAGCGTGCGATAGCCCTTGGCGTCCATCCACCGGCTGAGGCCGTCGATGAAATCATCGACGATCCGGAAGCCATGGTGCATGACCGCCGTGCAGACCTGCACGCTGCCGCAGCCCAGCGCGATGAATTCGGCGGCATCCCGCCACGTCCCGATGCCGCCGATTCCGGAAATAGGCAAACCCCGCGTCTGCTCGTCGCGGGCGATTTCAGCCACCATGGCCAGGGCGATGGGTCTGACAGCCGGACCGCAGTAGCCGCCGTGGGTTCCTTTGCCGCCAACGGTCGGCGTCGGCGCCATGGCGTCCAGGTCGATCGACACGATGGAATTGATCGTATTGATGAGCGACACGGCGTCAGCGCCGCCCGCCTTGGCGGCCCGCGCGGGAAAGCGGATGTTCGCGATATTGGGCGTCAGCTTGACGAAGACCGGCAGCC
>DATCZF010000172.1:0-5036 GCA_036526055.1 Woeseiaceae bacterium | reverse complement strand
CCAGATCGGCACACTGTCGCGACCCGATCGCGTCACCGTGGACTTTGCATCGACCGCGCTGGCCAGCGGATTTGGCAAGTTTCCTGGCGGCGAGGGTGTCGTCGGTGCGATCCGCAGCTCCGAGCAACCCGACGGTAAATTGCGCGTCGTATTCGATCTGAAGGGGGCGGTCCGCGTTGATGAGTTCGTGCTGCCTGCAAGTAATGGACAAGCCCACCGCCTGGTGATCGACCTGCACACCAGCCGTCCCGCAAATCAGCCCGTGCTGACCGCCAAGACGAGTGGCATGCCGTTGCGCGACATCATCATCGCGGTCGACGCGGGTCATGGTGGCCGCGATCCGGGGGCGATCGGTCAGGGCAAGACCCGTGAAAAGGACATAACGCTGGCAATCGGTAAAAAGCTCGCGGCAATGATCAATAGCGAACCCGGCATGAAAGCGGTGCTGATACGCGATGGCGATTACCAGCTAGATTCGCGCGGCAGGATTCAGGATCTGCGCAGCCGCATGGAAAAGGCGCGCAAGAATAAGGCAGATCTTTTCATCTCTATTCACGCAGACGCCGTGGAAGACCGCAGCGCGAGTGGTGCGTCGGTCTACCGGTTGTCAATGAACGGTGCCTCGAGCGAAGCGGCAAAGCGCCTGGCGGACCGCGAAAATACCGGTAACCGGGTTGGTGACGTACTGTTGTCAGAACACGATTCCGAAATTGCGTATGTGTTGATGGACTTGTCGCAGCGGGACGCGCTCGACAAGAGCGATGCTCTCGGCAGCAAGGTGCTGAGCGAAATCAGCAAGGTTTCGAAGGTGCACAAGAGCAAAGTGCAGAGCGCCGCATTCATCGTGTTGAAATCCCCGGATATACCGTCGATCCTGGTTGAAACTGCCTATATCTCCAATCCGGCGGAAGAGAAAAAGCTGCGCAACAGCGAGCACCAGCGGAAACTGGCGCGCGCCATACTGGCCGGGGCGCGTGAGTATTTTCGTGAACGCCCGGTACAAAATACCTGGCTGGCCGAGAATTTGCCTCGGCAGCCCGCAGAGCCGGTTCGTTACGTGATCAATCGCGGCGATACGCTCAGTGAAATTGCGGCAAAGTACAATGTCAGCGTGTCGGCGATCAGGAATGAAAACAACCTGAGGGGCAACCAGATTCGCGTCGGTCAGACCCTGATGATTCCGGTACTTGCCGGAGGCTGACACCCGTCGGCAAGCGATCGCGGCGGTTGCCGCGGTATGCCGCTACACATTCGCGCGCGCTTTTGAAAGAATGTAGGCCCTTTCACAAAGCTGATGCGCCATGCCTATCCAACTTTTGCCCAGCCACCTGGTGAACCAGATCGCCGCCGGCGAAGTGGTCGAGCGACCGGCTTCGGTCGTCAAGGAGCTGCTGGAAAACAGCCTCGATGCCGGTGCGACAGCGATCAGCGTTGATATCATCGCAGGCGGCGCCAAGCTGATTCGTATACGTGACAATGGTGCCGGTATTCCGCAAGACGAGCTTGCACTCGCGATGTCACGGCACGCGACGAGCAAAATTTCCACGCTGGAAGACCTGGAGGCCGTGGTTTCGCTGGGTTTTCGCGGCGAAGCTCTGCCGAGCATCGCTTCCGTGTCGCGCCTGTCGCTGGTGTCGCGCGCGGCAAACAGTGACACCGCATGGGAAATAACGGCTGATGCCGGCGAAATCAGCTCGCCGCGGCCAGCGGCCCACCCGACGGGAACGACGCTCGCGGTTGAAGACCTTTTCTACAATACGCCGGCAAGGCGCAAATTCCTGAAAACGGAAAGGACCGAGATCAACCACATCGATCGCTGGATCAGGAGGTTGGCGTTGTCACGTTTTGATGTGGCATTTTCCGTCTCGCACAACCGGCGCAATATTCTGGAGCTGCCGGCCGCCAGGGACCCGGACAGCCAGCTGCAGCGCATTGCAAAAATCTGTGGCGAGGAATTTGCGGAACAAAGCCTTTTTGTCGATCATGAAAGCGACGGTTTCGCACTGCGTGGCTGGTTGGGCCTGCCGACATTCAACCGCAGTCAACCCGACCTGCAATACTGGTTCATCAATGGCAGGGCCATCTCGGATAAAACGCTGAGTCACGCGGTCCGTCATGCCTACCGGGACGTGCTGTTTCACGGCCGTTATCCGGCCTACGTGCTGAGCCTGAGCATGGACCCGGCGGGCGTAGACGCCAATGCCCATCCCGCAAAGCATGAAGTCCGTTTTCGCGATGCGCGCCGGGTTCACGGCATCGTCGCGCAGGTCGTCGAGCACGCAGTCAGTGAGACCCGGGCGGGACAGCAGGCGCCGGTCACGCGAGCCGTCGACAGTTCGACCTCCACGTACACCCAGTCGAGATTTCCACTGTCTGAGAACAGGGGAAGTGGCGCTACTGAACGGGTCACCGAGGCGCTGCGAGCCTATCGTGATCTGCAGAATGCTGCCCGCAGTGCGAGTGCGTCCGACGACGAGGCGGTGCCACCACTGGGCTACGCGCTGGCCCAGCTCGGGGGTATCTATATTCTTGCAGAGAATGCGGAAGGTCTGATTGTCGTGGATATGCATGCGGCGCACGAGAGAATTACCTATGAACGGCTTAAGCAGGCCTTTGATGCCGGGGAAGTGGTGCGCCAGCCATTGCTGGTGCCGCTTGGCGTCGCTGTAGCCGAGCGAGAAGCGGGGCTGGCGGAAGAGGCTGGCGAAATATTGCAGCGCGTAGGGCTGGTCGTTGACCGCACGGGACCGGCCAACCTGGTGGTCCGGGAAATTCCGGCGCTGCTTAGCCGCGGCGACGCCGAGGCGCTGCTTCGCGACGTGCTGGCCGATCTTGATGAGGCGGGTCAAAGCACGCGAGTTGAAGCAGCCTGCCACGAATTGCTGGCAACCATGGCCTGTCATACTTCGATTCGCGCCAACCGCTCGCTGAGCATCGCGGAAATGAATGCGTTGTTGCGTGAAATGGAGATCACCGACAAGGCGGACCAGTGTAATCACGGCAGGCCCACCTGGACGGCAATCAGCCTGGCCGAGCTGGACCGGCTGTTCCTGCGCGGTCGGTAAGGCCCATGAAAAACACGCCTGTGATTTGCCTGATGGGGCCTACGGCATCGGGCAAGACCGAGGTCGCAATTCGTCTGGGTGAGCTCCTGCCGCTTGATATCGTCAGCGTGGATTCAGCGATGGTGTATCGCGGCATGGATATCGGCACTGCCAAGCCTGGCCCCGAGGTACTGGCGGCTTCGCCGCACCGTCTTATCAATATTCGTGATCCGGAAGAGCCTTACTCGGCCGGAGACTTCGTGCGGGACGCCCTGCGTGAAATGCGCGAGATCCGATCGCAGGGAAGGGTGCCGCTGCTCGTCGGCGGCACGATGCTGTATTTTCGTGCCCTGATACATGGAATTGCGCGTTTGCCGGAAGCCGATCCCGAGCTTCGAGCGCTAATCGATGAGGAGGCCCGTCGCTGCGGTTGGCCCCAGCTGCATGCGGAGCTTGGCGAGGTCGATCCGGTCGCCGCGGCACGCATCAATCCGAACGACAGCCAGCGCATTCAACGGGCCCTTGAAGTTTTCCGTGCGACCGGGCGCCCGCTCAGTGACTGGCAGGCGGATACCCAGCCGCGCGCCGCCAGCACGGAATTCCGCTTTTTGAAGCTCGCGCTGGTGCACGAAAACCGGGCGACCCTCCATGCGCTGATTGGGCGGCGGCTCGAGCAAATGCTCGAGGCAGGCCTGCTGGACGAGATCAGGGCATTGCGCGAGCGACCGGCGCTGAGCGCCGCGGCCTCATCAATGCGGTCCGTGGGCTACCGGCAGTTCTGGGCGCATCTCGATGGTCAGACGGACCTGGCAACGGCGAAATACAAGGCACTGGTCGCTACCCGACAGTTGGCGAAGCGGCAGATGACCTGGCTGCGATCCGAGCAGGATGTCCGTTTTTTCGACCCGCTTGAAAAGAATTCTTTTGCCGCCATATCGTCAGCCGTAAAGGGCTTTCTGCAGGAATAAATAGCCAAATTGGCGACTTGGGCTATGCTAGAATTCACAGTGTCGGCGCAAGCACGACAAAATACGGCCGTGACGATTGGGCAACCGGCGCCACCGGGCGTCACGAGCCGCATGCAATGTAGAGAAAAATAAGGAGACCCGAAATGGCAAAAGGGCAGTCTTTACAGGATCCGTTTCTGAATATCCTGCGTAAAGAAAAGGTACCGGTGTCAATTTACCTGGTTAACGGCATCAAGTTGCAGGGACAGGTCGATTCGTTCGATCAGTTCGTTGTGCTGTTGAAGAACAGCGTTAACCAAATGGTATACAAACACGCAATTTCAACAGTAGTGCCGGCACGCAATGTCAAACTGCCAATGCCGGAGGACGAGTCGGGAGAAAGTGAGGATTAATTTGAACGCTGCGCCCAGGTTCCAGGTGATCGCGATTGTTTGAACGGCCGAAAAGCGGCGAAAAAGCGGTCCTGGTTCACGCATCGGCAAGCGGGGCGCCCGATGAAACCGAACGCGACGAATTTTGGGAACTTGCAACATCGGCAGGCGCCGAGGTTGTGGGTCAGCTTGTTAGCACGCGCCGTACGCCGGACCCGCGATATTTCATTGGTGGTGGCAAAGTCGACGAACTCGAGCAGCTGGTTCGCGACACGGATGCCGAACTCGTGATTTTCGCAGCACCGCTCGGCGCCAGCCAGGAACGAAACCTGGAGCGCCGCCTGCGCTGCCGCGTGCTCGACAGAAGTGGACTTATTCTGGATATATTCGCCCAGCGTGCCCGCAGCTTTGAAGGCAAGTTGCAGGTGGAGCTGGCACAGCTACGGCATCTGTCCACGCGCCTGGTTCGCGGCTGGACGCACCTTGAGCGGCAGAAAGGTGGTATCGGTTTGCGCGGTCCTGGCGAGACACAGCTGGAAACTGACCGGCGCCTGCTGTCGCAGCGAATCAAGCAGCTGCGGTCGAGACTGGAACGCGTGGATAGCCGGCGGGAAATGAACCGGCGCAATCGTGTTCGGGCCGACGTACCGACC
>DATCZF010000171.1:0-7848 GCA_036526055.1 Woeseiaceae bacterium | reverse complement strand
ACGTAATAATCCGGCGTCTCTGCGGCCAGCAAATCGAGTGCCGGCTCGCCCAGGTTCGCACCGGCAAGTCCCCGCACGCCGGCGGCGTCGCACATCAGTTTGACCAGCGTCGTAACCGTACTTTTGCCGTTGGAACCGGTAATCGCGACGATGGGTGCGCTTGCCTCCCGCGCAAACACTTCGATGTCAGAAACAATTTCCAGCTCGCGGCGGCGAGCCTCGACCAGTATTGGCTCCTGCTCACTGACCCCGGGAGACACGAGCAGCCGCGATACGGACTTGAGCATGCCGGCATCGAAGGGACCGAGCAGCACTTCGGCATGCGGAAAAATCTGCTGCAGATCAGCCTGCCCTGGCGCATCTTTGCGCGAGTCTGCAAAGCGTGCGCTGGAATTTTTTCTTTTCAGGTATCGAGCAAATGACAGCCCCGTTGCTCCCAGGCCGACGACCAGGTCGGACACGGCGGCGTCTGCGGCGCTTTGCCGCATCTTCTCCCCCGCTGGGACTGGCTTGTTTTGCTCCATTACCATCATCGAATCTTCAGGCTCGCGAGTCCGACCAAAACGAGAATTACCGTGATAATCCAGAAGCGGACAATGACTTTGGGCTCCGCCCAGCCCTTTAATTCGTAATGGTGGTGCAGCGGCGCCATGCGAAATACGCGCTTGCCGGTCAGCTTGAATGAAGCGACCTGGATCATGACCGAGACGGTTTCCATTACGAAAACGCCGCCCATGATCATGAGTACGATTTCCTGGCGCACGACGACAGCGACGACGCCGAGCGCCGCACCCAGGGCCAGCGCGCCGATGTCACCCATGAACACCTGGGCGGGATACGTGTTGAACCACAGGAACCCGAGTCCCGCCCCCGCGAGCGCCGCACAGAAGACGAGGATTTCACCGGTGCCGCGGACATAGGGAATACCGAGGTACTCCGAAAAATTCACGTTGCCCGTCACGTAGGCGAAAATGCCGAGCGCTGCTGCCACCAGGACGGTCGGCATGATCGCGAGACCATCCAGCCCATCGGTCAGGTTGACTGCATTGCTGGAGCCGACAATCACGAAGTAGGTCAGCACTACCTGGAACATCCCCAGCGGAATGAGCAGGTTTTTGAAATATGGAATCAGGAGAGAGTTGCTGATCTCGTCGGTCGCCATCTGGTACAGCGCGAGGGCTGCAGCGAGCGCCACCAGCGACTGCCAGAAGAACTTGTAGCGTGCGGCAAGCCCCTTTGGATCCTTTAACACCAGCTTCTTGTAGTCGTCGACGTAACCGATGACACCGAAAGCGAGGGTCACCAGCAATACGACCCAGACATAGCGGTTACTCAGGTCAGCCCAAAGCAATGTCGCGATGGCTACCGCGGCCAGGATCAGGGCACCGCCCATCGTCGGCGTGCCGGCCTTTGGCAGGTGCGACTCAGGCCCTTCCTTACGCACCGTCTGTCCGACCTGGTAGAAACTCAGCCGCTCGATCATGTAAGGGCCGATCAGGAAGGACAGCAGCAGCGCGGTCAGCGCTCCAAGGATGGCGCGCATCGTCAGGTAATTGAAAACGTTAAACGCCGATTCGAATTGCGTCAGATAATCTGTCAGGTATAGCAGCATCGTTACTTCACTCCGCTATTGTCGTGACGTGGCGCAGAACTCAGAGCATCGACGACGTGCTCCATGCGCATGAAACGCGAACCCTTGATCAACAGGTTCACGCGGCTGTCAACGGTGTCCCGCAGGCTGTCAATCAACGCCGCTTTATCAGGGAACCAGCGGGCACGGTCACCGAATGCCGCCACCGCGGCCTGCATGGCCTCACCCGTCGCCAGCAGCTGGTCTATGCCGGCATCACGTGCCGCCATGCCGACCTGCTTGTGCAGGGTCGCGGTCTCCTCGCCGAGTTCGCCCATGTCACCGAGGACCAGCCAGGCTTCGCCATCGAGACTCGCCAGGAATTGCGCCGCTGCAATGACGCTGGTCGGGTTGGCGTTGTAACTGTCGTCAAACAGGCTGCATCCCCGCAGGCCCGGCAACGGGCTCAGACGACCGGCAACAGGACGAGCTTTTTCCAGGCCGGCCCTGACTTGTTCCAGTGATGCCCCCAGGCGCAAGGCAACGGCCGCTGCACCGCAGGCGTTAAGAATGTTGTGCGGACCGGCAAAGGCCAGTTCCACCAGGACGCTGTGGCCTTCGGCATGCAGGCTGAAGCGGCTACCCATTGCTGTCAGGCTGATGCCGTCAGCGTAAACGTCCGCATAAGCTCCGAGACCAAAGCTCGTCACGCGCACCGGCCGGGCGAGCTCCGCCCAGAATTCGAAATACGTATCCTCGGCATTAAGCACGGCGTCCTGCAGCTGCTCGCTGCTGTGCAGGATTTCACCTTTCGCCCGGGCCACACCGTCAATCGAACCGAAGCCCTCGAGGTGTGCGGGCCCGGCATTGCTGATGATCGCCACCTGCGGGTTCAGCAACCGCGTCAGGTACGCGATCTCGCCGGCATGATTTGCGCCGAGCTCCAGCACGGCGAAGCTGTGCCGCGTTTCCAGTTCCAGCATCATCAGCGGCAAGCCAATATCGTTGTTCAGGTTGCCGCGTGTCGCCAGTGTCGTGCCGATCTCGGCGAGACAGGCGGCGATCATTTCCTTGAGCGTTGTCTTGCCATTACTCCCGGTTACCGCGACGACACGGGTAGCAAGCGAGTTGCGCCATGCCTGCGCCAGGCTGCCGAGCGCCGCGCGCGTATCGCTGACGACGATGTACGGCAGTTCCGTGTCGCAACGCCGGTCGACCACGGCGCCGGCCGCGCCCTTTTCTGCGGCCTCGCCAACGAACCGGGTGCCATCGAAATTCGGACCCTGCAGCGCAAAAAACAGCTGGCCCGGTGCCAGGCTGCGGCTGTCCGTGCTGACACCATTGAACGACGCGTCGTCGCCGTGGAGTACTCCGTCCATTTGCTGCGCCGCCAGTGACAGATGACTCTGGATCATTTGCCGCCCCCTGCCTGGCCAGCCCGGGCAAGCAGGTTGCCCGCGGCGACGTCGTAATCCAGGAATGGCAGCTTTTTCTGCCCGACGATTTGATAGGGCTCATGTCCCTTGCCCGCGATCAGTACCGTGTCATGCGCAGCGGCGTTTCTGATGGCGTAAGCAATCGCTGCGGCACGGTCTTCGATAGTGACCACATCGTCACGCTCGATTCCCGCCGTGATGTCGTCGATGATTGCAGCCGGCGATTCGCTCCGCGGATTGTCGCTGGTAACAACCACACGATCGGCGAGTGTCGCTGCAACTCGGCCCATGTCCTCGCGCTTGCCACGGTCCCGGTCTCCGCCACAGCCAAAAACACACCAGAGTTCGCCGCGGCAATGTGTTCGCAGCGTTTTCAGCACGGCCTCGAGGCCGGCTGGCGTATGTGCGAAATCGACAATGACGGCCGGTATCACGGCGGACGTTTCAGGTGTTACCTGTTGCATCCTGCCGGCAGGTGGCGTCACCCGGCTGAGCGCCTCGCAGGCCACAGGCAACGGCACATCCCAATGCAACAGGGCTGCCAGCGCGACCAGCGCATTGCCCACGTTGAAGTCACCCAGCAATGGCAACAGGAATTCGGCCGAACCCCAGCTCGACGCAAGCGCGATTCGGGAACCGGAAATTTCGGGCGTTACCGACGTCGCGGCGACAAACCGACTTGCAGAAGCGATGGCAGCACCCTGACTGCTTACCAGTGTCGCCCCGTCGCCCAAATGCAGGGCGAGCTCACGGCCAAAATCGGAATCGACGTTGACGATCCGCGCTGCCGTTCCCTCACGGTAAAACAACCGCGATTTGGCCGCGCCGTAGTCAGCCATCGATTCGTGATAATCAAGATGATCGCGACTGAGGTTGGTGAAGGCTGCCGTGTGCACAAGCAAGCCGTTTATTCGATCCTGGACCAGCGCATGCGAGGATACTTCGACAGCGGCAAAATTTGCGCCCTGCTCCCGAAATGAGGCCAGCCTGCGATGCAGGTCTATGCAATCGGGAGTCGTCATGCCGCTGCTTGTCAGCGCGCCGACGCCGCTGCCGAGGGTACCGATATAGCCGCAGGGTTTACCCAGCAGCGACAGTGCTTCCGCAACCAGCATGGCCACGGTCGTCTTGCCGTTGGTCCCGGTGACAGCAAACACGCTGACCTCTTGCGACGGATAGCCGAAGAAGCGATTGGCGATTTCTCCCAGGCACTCGGCGAGATGCTTCACCGCGATCAGCGGAACGCTTGCGTCAGCGGAATGCGGCGTCCCGGTAGACTCGTCCCAGACAACGGCCGCCGCTCCGGCACGAATGGCCTGATCGACATAGTCCAGTCCGTGCCCGCCTGCTCGACGGCAGGCAAAAAAGATGTCACCGGCTGAGAGGGCGCGGCTGTCGGAACTGATGCCGCTGACAGGAATGGCCGGCGCAACCGCATAACCCTCGAGCAGTTCGCTGAGGGTGATTGCGCTTGTCGAGATTTCTGCCGGCATACTCATTGACTCATTGCCTGGATAATCTGTCCGCCACCGATCGATGGCAGGTCGTCGGGCGGAACCGCGAGCAAACGCAGCGATTCGGACATGACGTCGGCGAATACCGGCGCCGCTACGTCACTGCCGTAGTAAAGGTCGCCGGTGGGTTCATCGATGACGACCACGGCGGCGAGGCGCGGATTGCTCGCTGGAACGAGGCCCGCGAAAATCGAAATGTACTTGTCAGTGGAATAGCCGCCGGCTGAAAACTTCCAGGCTGTTCCGGTCTTGCCGGCGATGCGGTAACCGGCGACCTTCGCCTTGGTGCCGGTGCCCCCCGGTCGCACGACTTCCTCGAGCATCGCAGCGACCGCATCCGCCGTCCCCGTGGAGATCACTCGCCGCTTGTCGGGTTCGTCATCCAGCGCGACCAGGGAAATCGGCACCGTTTCGCCACGGTTGCCGATGACGGAATATGCCTGCGCCAGCTGCAGCGGCGTAACCGAGATGCCGTAGCCATAAGCCAGCGTGGCCTGGCTGATCAGCTGCCAGTGGTTGTAGTGCGTCAGCATGCCGGCGGACTCACCGGGGAAGCCGCTTGCCGTCAGCGCGCCAAGCCCGAAATTCGTCATCGTCTGCCACAACTGATCGGGCTCGAGCGACATGGCGATTTTGGTGACGCCAACGTTGCTGGAGCGTGCCAGAACGGTGGCGAGGTTGATTTTGCCGAGATCGCGCGTGTCTTCGATTCTTTTCGGCCCGACGACCACGTAGCCGGGCGACGTATTCACCACGCTGGCAGGCTTGTAACGGCCACTTTCCAGTGCGGCCGCCACCACCAGGGGCTTGATGCTGGAACCGGGCTCGAAAATATCGGTAATGGCGCGATTACGGTAGCGCTCAGCGGAGTACTGCGCCCGGTCATTCGGGTTGTAGCTCGGCTGATTGACCATCGCGAGCACTTCGCCCGTTTTGATGTCCATGACGACCATCGACCCGGATTCGGCGCCGTGTTTCGCGATGGCAGACTTGAGAGCCCGGTAGGCGATGTACTGCACGCGCAGGTCGATACTGGAGCGCAGATCCCGGCCATGCATCGGTGGCCTGATGCTTTCAACGTTCTCGATGGCGCGACCCAGGCGATCCTTGAGTACGCGCTTGGCTCCCGCTTCACCAGTAAGCCAGTGATTGAAAGCCAGCTCCAGGCCCTCCTGGCCGTCATCGTCGATATTGGTGAATCCAACCAGGTGGCCCGTCACTTCGCCTGCCGGGTAGTAACGCCGGTACTCGCGCTGGACGTTGACGCCGGGAAGCTGCAGATCCAGGACCCGATTCGCCTGCTCGGGGCTGAGGTGGCGCCTGAGATAGATGAATTCCTTGTCCATGCCCCGGGTGATGCGACGGGCCAGCAGTTCCGGGTCGAGATTCAATGCGGCAGCCAGCGTCGGCAGACTGTCAATAGCCGGCGCGAACTCCTGCGGATTGGCCCAGACGCTGTCAACCGGCGTGCTCACCGCCAGGGGTTCGCCGTTGCGATCGGTGATCATGCCGCGATGCGCCGAAATTTTTTCCGTGTGCAAATGGCGAGCATCCGCCTGCTGGTTGAGGAATTCCTTGTCGAGCACCTGCAGGTAGACGGCGCGCAGCATGAGTGCAGATGCAGCAACGACAAACAGCCCGCTGACAATCGTCACACGCCACGTAAATCGCCTGGCTGCCTGCGCCTTTGTCTCTGCTCCCCTGCTCATTTGTCTTCGATCACGTAAATTTCCGATGCCGGTGGCCGAATCAGTTCGAGATCTTCCGTTGCGACCTGTTCAATTCGCCCATGCGTCGCCCAGGTGCTTTGCTCGATCTGCAACTGACCCCATTCGATGTTCAGTTCATCGCGTTCCTTGGCGAGCTGCTCGAGCTCGACGAAAACTTTGCGTGACTCGTGTTTCGTGTAGACGATCGCCAGCGCCGTCACGACACATACGACGGTGAAAACCAATATCAGAAGAATTGGCTGGGTTTTGCTGACAGCTGTCATTACAGTCTTTCCGCTACTCGAAGATGCGCACTGCGCGCACGCACGTTGTCACTTATCTCTTGTTCACTCGCGGTGATCGCCTTGCCCACAAGGCGCAACCGGGGGCGATATTCCTCGGGCACTGAAGGCAATCCGCGATACGGTTCCGGCTCCACCGAGTGCTTGCGCATAAAGCGCTTGACTCTCCTGTCCTCCAGGGAGTGAAAACTGATAACGCACAGGCGCCCGCCACGACGCAGCAGCGGCAATGACGCATCGAGCGCTGCATCCAACTGCTCGAGCTCGTCATTGACGCGAATGCGAATGGCCTGAAAGGTCTTGGTTGCGGGGTGTTTGTGGCCGTGCCTGGCAGGAACTGCGGCCGCGACGACATTCGCCAGTTCGCCGGTGGTCTTGATGGCGGCCTGTTTTCTGGCAGCAACAATTGCCCGGGCAATGCGCCCGGCGAACTTCTCCTCACCCAGTTGCTGCAAAGTCCGTCTCAATTCCTTTTCATCCACACTTGCCAGCCATTGCGCTGCACTGATGCCGCGACCGGGATCCATTCGCATATCGAGTGGCCCGTCCCTGAGAAAGCTGAATCCGCGCTCTGCTTCATCCAGTTGTGGCGAGGAGACACCCAGGTCGAGCAGCACCCCGTCCACCTTGCCGAGCAGATCTCTCGCGGCAGCAATTTTCTCGAGTTCGGCAATTTCGCCCTTCACTAATTCAAACCGCTCATCGTCGAGCAATCCCTGGTCAGCAGAAGCAATCGCCTGTGGATCCCGGTCGATCGCCAGGAGGCGACCTTGCGGCCCAAGTTGTTTCAGGATCGCTCCGCTATGACCCCCTCTTCCGAACGTGCCATCGATGTAGATGCCGTCCGGTTGGATATCCAGTCCCTGCAGGACCGGCTCCAGCAAAACCGGCACATGTTCGTTGCTAGTCACGCTGTCGACATGTACCTAGAGAGACAAGCTCTCGAGTTCTGAAGGAAGACCGACTTCGTCGTCATCCGACAACCAGGAGTCTCTCTTTTCGTTCCAACGCTCTTCATCCCAAAGCTCGAACTTGTTGCCCTGGCCAATCAGGATTGCCTGCCGGTCAAGAGCGGCAAAATCGCGAAGCTCCCGGGGCAGCAAAATACGTCCGTGGCCATCCAGCTCGAGTTCCGAGGCGTAACCGACCATCAACCGCTGCAGACGCCTGGCCTGTTTGTTGAGGCTTGGCAGTCGAATCAGCTTGCGCTCGATTTCTTCCCAGTCGGGCAGCGGATACAACAGGAGGCAATAGTCGCGGTCCACGGTGCACACCAGTTGCCCGTCACAACGGGCAGCGATCCGCTCCCGGTAACGG
>DATCZF010000170.1:0-5239 GCA_036526055.1 Woeseiaceae bacterium | reverse complement strand
GCCTTACCGCTGATCATTCGGTACAATCGGCCACTCTTTTTACGCCACGAGCGAAAAGCAGGAAACGTGATGACGGGCCAGACGACGCCAGCGGGCCACCGCACGATACGCAGTTTTGTCAGGCGGACGGGCAGGCTGACGCCCGGGCAGCAAAAGGCCTTCACGCGGTTGTGGACGCGCTACGGCATTGATCTTGATGAAGGCTCGCCGTCCATTAGTGGGTCATTCGGCCGTGACGCGCCGCTCATCCTGGAAATCGGCTTCGGCAACGGCGAGTAACTCGTCGAAATGGCGCGTAAAAACCCCGAGAGCAATTTCATCGGCATCGAGGTTCATACGCCCGGTATCGGCCATTGCATGCTGGCAGCCGAAGCAGCCGACATCGACAACCTGCGCCTCATCGCGCACGACGCCATGGAGGTCCTCGGGCAGCACATCGCGGACGGCACCCTTAGCCGCCTGAACCTGTATTTTCCCGATCCCTGGCCGAAGGCGCGCCACCATAAGAGACGCCTCCTGCAGCCCGGCTTCCTCGACCTGGCATCCCGCAAGCTGGTTGCCGGCGGCACATTGCATATCGCCACCGACTGGGAGAGCTATGCCGAGCACATCGACGAGACCCTTGCTGCGCGGGAGGATTTCGCGTTGCTGGAGCGCCGCGAGCATGCTGGCGGGAATCCGCTCGATCGGCCGACCACCAAGTTTGAACGCCGCGGCCTGAAGCTGGGCCACCGTATCTGGGACTGGTCGTTCACGCGCATCTGAAGCATTCGCGGGGCGGCGAGGAATAATCGCTTGCGCACCCCCCAAATTGTCCTATAAGTAACTTACGGGGAGTAAAAACGACCCGTTCTTCGGGAAGCTGTTTATGGTGAATAGAAACGACATTATGGCTGTTTTGTACCCAACAATAGGGAACTGGTACAAGCGCGCGAATGGCGCCCTGTTCGAAGTCGTTGCAGTTGACGAGGAAGACGGCTCGGTCGAGATTCAGTACTTCGATGGAACGATAGACGAAATCGATCTTGAGGCATGGCCGGAACTCATCCTGGTGCCCGCAGGTGCGCCGGAGGACTGGTCGGGGTCCGTGGACATGGACCCGGAAGACTATGTGGGTGACGATGACGGCGAAATGCCGCCTGGTTGGCAAGACCCGCTGGAGTTTTTGGATCTCACGGAATAACCCATCATTCCGAAGCTGGAATCCTTACGAATACGGTGCCATTTCTGACCGCTGCCGGGTAAGCGCGCAAACGCTTGCCGGGGCATGGCCCCTCTATGCACACGCCCGTGTCAATCCGGTAAATCGCGCCATGCGCGGCACAAATGATATTCCTGCCATCACGCGTCAGAAACTCGTGCGGCTTCCAGTTGAGCGGATAGCCGACATGCATGCAGTGATTTCTGTACGCATACAGCTCGTCGCCGCGACGGACGACAAAGCCGCGCTCGCGCCCCTCTGCGAAGTAGAACTCGCGGCTGCCAGGATCCGCGAGCTCGTCAAAGTCACAAACCTCGATCTCGATGTCAGCGCCAGCGGCCGTCATGTGGAAGGCTCTCCAGCCGCATCCCGCGCGTGCCGTCTCGCCACGATAACCGCAAGGATGATTGCCGGCACGCCGAGCGCCGCCGCGTAACAGAAAAATCCAAGCCAGCCCAGGCTCTCCTGTACGTTGCCGGAATAACCGGCAGTGAACTTTCCTGCGAGGCTCATCAGCGAACTGAACAGCGCATATTGGGTTGCCGTGAAGGACACGCTGGTGAGGCTCGAAAGATAGGCAATAAAAATTGTCCCGGAAAAGCCCATCGCAAAGTTGTCGGCGCTGATGGTCAGCGTCAGCATCGAGATGCTCGGTCCGGCCAGTGCCAGCGCGACAAAGAACAGGTTCGTGCTCGCAATCAGTGTCGTGGCAACTACCAGGCATCGGTGCAGGCCAAACCGAATGATGGCCCAGCCGCCGACGCCAGTGCCGATCAACGAGACCCACAGGCCATAGATCTTGGCGACGCTCGCGATCTGCGCTTTGCTGAAACCGATGTCGAGGTAAAACGGGTTGGCGAGGATGCCCAGCACGTAATCACTGATGCGAAACACCGCTACGAAAGCGAGCAACACCAGCGCCCAGCGGCCATACCGCGCAAAAAAGTCGGCAAACGGTCCGGCAATCGACGTGCCAAACCATTTCGCCGCGCGCTCTACCGGGTTGCCGACAAAATGGCGCACGGCGCGTGCGCTCGCTTCGGGTTCCTTGCAGATGAAGGTGGTCGCGAGCCCTATGACCGTGCACACCGCCATCGCTTTATAACTCAGCGACCAGGAGCCGTACTCCGCGATGTACAGCGCGCCGGCACCGCTGATGATCAGCGCCACCCGGTAGCCGTACTGGTAGGCCGCCGCCAGTATGCCCTGCATCTCGGTACTCGCCGCCTCGATGCGATAGGCATCGATGACGATGTCCTGGGTCGCGGAACAGAGGGCTACGGACAGGGCAATGGCGGCAAACACCGCGGTCGAACTCGCCGGATCGAGCCCCGACATGACGAAAAGACTGGCGCCTATTCCGAGCTGGGACAGCAGCAACCAGCCGCGCCGGCGCCCCAGCCAGCGCGTCAGAATGGGCAGCGACAGGGCATCGACCAGCGGCGACCAGACGAATTTGAAACTGTAGGCAAAGCCGAGCCAGGCAAAAGTGCTGATCGTGCTGCGCTCGAGACCCGCCTCTTCCAGCCACGCCGTGAGGGTCGAATACACCAGCGGAAACGGCAGGCCTGCGGAGAAACCGAGAAAGAACAGCACCAGGACTTTTTCCTGGATATAGAAACGCCAGCCGCGCTTTTCACCTGGTGTCGATTGTTGTTCTGCCGTGACCATGTGCGCCCTTGATGCCGTCTGCTACAGATCGTAATCGATTATCAGGGGCGCGTGGTCGGAAAACCGCTGCTCCTTGTAGATGCTCGTGCTTCTGGCGCTATTGCCGAGCCCCGGGGTCACGACCTGGTAATCGATGCGCCAGCCCACGTTGTTATCCCAGGCGCGGCCGCGATTCGACCACCAGGTGTATTGATCCGGCTCCTGGTTAATCTGCCGAAAGGCGTCGACCATTTTCACGTTGCCGAACACGTCGTCGAGCCAGGCGCGTTCCTCGGGCAAGAATCCCGAATTCTTCTGGTTGCCGCGCCAGTTCCTGATGTCGATTTTCTTGTGCGCGATGTTCCAGTCACCGCAGATAATGTATTCGCTTTGCCGACGACGAATCTTTTGCAGGTGCGCCATGAAGCTGTCCATGCACCGATACTTCGCCTGCTGGCGTTCGTCGCTCGAGGAACCCGACGGCAGGTAGAGCGAAACGACCGCCAGCTTGCCAAAGCGGGCCTCGATGTAGCGTCCTTCGGCGTCGAATTCGGCATGGCCATAGCCGCGCACGATTCTGTCCGGTTTCTGACGGCTGTATATGGCAACGCCGCTGTAGCCTTTTTTTTCGGCGTCCTCGTAGAAGCAGTGATAGCCGCCTGGCGAAAAAACCGGGTCGGTTAACTGGTGGACCTGCGCCTTGGTCTCCTGGATGCAGACGACATCCGCATCCTGCGCCAGCATCCAGTCAAAAAAACCCTTGCGGGACGCGGCACGAATGCCGTTTGCGTTAAGGCTGATGACTCGAAACAATCGTTTTCTCCCTTGTTGCACGGTCTGCAAAAATTCCTGTTGCTTACGCCCGGCGGCAAGGGAAAAATCACTATCCCTGTGTCATACTGCGACCCCGAGCACGCGGTTTTGGCAGTGCGACCGTGCGGAACAAACGGCCCAATCATACAGAACCTCTACCGGTCCCGAAGACTATGCAAGTGTACAAGAAAGATTTTCTCGACCTCGCCCTCGAACTCGGCGTGTTGCGTTTCGGCGAATTTACCCTGAAGTCCGGCCGCAACAGCCCTTATTTTTTCAATGCAGGACTCTTCAATACCGGTTATGCAGCCGCGAAGCTCGGCCGCTTTTACGCGGCCACCATTGCCGACTCGGGCATTCAATTCGATATGTTGTTCGGGCCCGCCTACAAAGGCATTCCGCTGGTGGCCCTCGCTGCCGCCGCGCTCGCCGAGCATCACGATATTGACGTGCCCTTCGCATTCAACCGCAAGGAAACCAAGGCTCATGGTGAGGGTGGCAACATCATTGGCGCACCCCTGCAGGGCCGCGTGCTGATCATCGATGACGTCATTACCGCCGGCACCGCAATTCGCGAGGCGCATCAGGTTATTACCGCAGCGGGGGCTACCGTCGCGGGCATCGTCATTTCACTGGACCGGCAGGAGATCGGCCGCGACTCGCGATCCGCCGTGCAGGAGGTACAGCAAACCCTGCGCGTCCCGGTAGCCAGCATCGTCAGGCTGGAGGACCTGGTCGACATGCTGGAGGAGGCGGAAGAATACAAGGACTACCTGGCGCCGGTGCTCGAGTACCGGAAGAAATATGGTGTTGACTCCTAGGCCTCTGTAATTACACTGCTTTTTCGCAAGACGGGCTGACTGAGCGGTAGCATTGAGACCGCAAAAAGCGGTAACCGGTCACTTTTTTTGTGCAGGTATTAGGTAATATTGGCGGTATGAGAAAGCTTTTTTTCGCAGGCCTGGTCTTCTCGGTAATGTCCTTGCCGGCGTTATCCGCGCAGGCGCAGACGTTGTACAAGTGGGTCGACGAAAACGGCGTCGTGCACTACGGCGACAGCGTACCGCCGGAATTTGCCGACAATGAAAAGGAAATCGTCAACAAGGAAGGCGTTACGGTTGACCGTTTGCGCGGCAAGATGACCGAGGAAGAACTTGCGGAGCAAAAACGCCTCGAAGAATTACGCATCCAGAAAGAATTGCAGGCACGATCGGACCAGGCGTTACTCGCGACCTACCTTTCCGTGGAAGAGATCCAGTTACATCGCGATCGCCGCATTGAGTTGTTCCAGGCACAGTCCCGCGTCACGGAGCTTTATCTGCGTAACCTGCACCGCCGCCTGGATTCCTTGCATACAGAGATGCAGCGTTACCGCCCCTATAACGACGACCCGAATGCCCCGCTAATCGATCGAGAATTGATGGATGAAGTGAATACCACCAAGGAGACGATTGAACGGCATGAAGGCAACCTGCTCAGGTACCGCAACGACGAACAACGCATTCATGCGCGCTTTGCGAACGACATCGAGCGCTTCAGACAGCTGCGCGGAATCGACTAATCCGTGCCCGTGTG
>DATCZF010000169.1:0-4578 GCA_036526055.1 Woeseiaceae bacterium | reverse complement strand
GGGCGATAGCACCCGAGTCAAGAAGTTGTACGTGGAATACCAATCCGCCAACCCGAGAGTCAAAGCGCTGGTCAGACTGGCAAGGGAGCAGTCGATCGAGATTGACTCCGCCAACCGCGCCAGGCTGCAATCGATCAGTGGTGAGGAACGGCACCAGGGTGTGGTTGCCGAGATAGCCGGGGCGTCAGGCCTCGATGAGGGCGGACTCAGAACCTTGGTCGAAGAAAAGTTAATAAAAGCCGATAAACCATTGATATTATTAGTTCTTGATAGCGTTCAAGACCCACACAATCTTGGGGCATGCCTGCGCAGCGCAGACGCTGCCGGGGTTGATGCAGTCGTGCTGCCAAGGCATCGCTCGGCACGACCGGGTCCGACAGTGTCCAAGGTTGCTGCGGGTGCAGCCGAAGTAGTACCGATGGCGATCGTAGCCAACCTGGGGAAGGTCCTGGATTGGCTCCGAGAGTATGGGGTGCGAATAGTGGGCACGACGGGTTCGGCGGAACAGGACCTGTATGACGTCGATCTGCGAGGTCCGGTGGCCATTGTCATGGGTGGGGAACACGAAGGACTGCCGCGCGATGTGATGCAACGCTGCACGGAATTGGTAAGGCTGCCGATGGCCGGTTCTGTGGAGAGCCTCAACGTATCTGTCGCAACCGGCATCTGCCTGTTTGAAATGGTCCGTCAGCGCCGCTCCTAGCCCGCAAAATCAGACATTTATGGTTGCACTCGCGAGTCAGCTTGGGTAGCATGCGCCTCCCGCTGATTGAGTGGGATTAACCTCTTGCCACACCGCAGCTGCGGGTGGCTGTAATCCGAAAGGGGATACAATGAGACATTACGAAATCGTGTTCCTGGTCCATCCGGACCAGAGCGAGCAGGTGCCCGCGATGGTAGACCGCTACCAGGGCATGGTGACTTCCTCCGGTGGAAATATTCACCGAACCGAGGACTGGGGCCGCCGCCAGCTCGCGCATCCAATCAACAAGGTACATAAAGCACACTACGTCATGATCAATGTCGAGTGCGATAGTGCCGTACTTTCTGAAATCACCAGCGCATTCAAGTTCAATGATGCTGTCCTTCGCCACCTCGTGATTGCTCGCAATAAAGCGATTACCGAACCCTCTCCGATGGCAGCCGCCGTCGAAGAGGAAAAGACGCGTGAGCGTGAGATGCAGCGGCGGCGTGACGCCAGGGCTGCGGCAGAGGCCGAGCAGGGCGAAGCCGAGGACAAACCTGATGAAATTGATGCCGGCGACGATGATTTGGACGACGTCGAGGGCAACGAAGACGTTATCGATGCCGATGAGTCGGAATAGACTGGCGCTTAAGGAGATTTGAGAAATGAGCAGATATTCCAGACGGCGTAAATACTGCCGTTTTACAGCCGAAGGGATCGAAGAGATCGATTACAAGGATCTCTCGCTCCTGAAGGCATACATCACGGAAACCGGAAAGATTGTTCCAAGCAGGATCACCGGTACCAAGGCTAACTATCAGCGGCAGTTATCAACCGCCGTAAAGCGCGCCCGGTACCTGGCCCTGTTACCGTATACGGACCGCCACTAGCACGCATGTCCGGGGAGCGCCGGTGATACGGTCGCTGGTCAACTGGATAGTTGCGCGGCCGGAACGTTGGGTGCTGGCTTTGACGGTTACGATTGTCATGCCAGTCGCACCAGCCGTGCTGAGCGGGACAGTAATGGTCTTGCTGGTGCTTGCGCGGGGATTGCCAAAAGCGAGCATAGCGGCGGCCATTGCGCTCGCAGTGTTGGCAATCACGGGGCTGATAATGGGTTTACCGCCCATGCAGCTCGTCTCCAATGCTGGCACAATCTGGTTGTTGGCAGGGTTCATGGCCGGGCTCTTGAGCTGGTCGAAGTCCCTGGTACTGGCGGTACAGATGACCGTGATCCTGGCATTGGTTGTCACGGTCGGCATGTACCTGGCCTTGCCGGATCCGGCCCTGCTATGGACCGAGGTGTTGGCGGAAGTGGCCGCGAGCTTCCAGGAGCAGGGGCTTGAATTGCAAGCCAGGTTCATCCTGGAGCAACAGCGTTACGCGGCCTTGATGACGGGTGTGGTCATTGCAGCAGGATGGACCTATTCGACGGTGCTGATGCTGATAGGATTGGCTGCATACCGTCTGTTGCCGCCGGGCACGGCGGGATTCGGGGAGTTCAGGGACCTGAATCTTGGCCGGGTACTGGCAATCGTACTGGCGGTGGCAGCGGTTGCGGCAACCCTGAGCCAGGCACTTTGGCTGGTCAACCTGGCCATTGTGATGTTGCTGGTATTCTGGCTGCAGGGGCTGGCGATTTTGCACTGGTTGAGGAGTTCGGGCCGACTGCCGGTCTGGTTGCTGGTGCTGACGTATGTGGCCATCATGTTGCCGGTTTCGGCGGGTATCATGATATTTGGTCTGGGAGTTATGGGATACATCGACGCATGGTTCAATGTGCGTCGGCGATTGGCCGGCTTACCGAAGTAAGCGGCGAATTTTTGAAAGCATAGGGCTTAAAAATGAACGTAATTTTGTTGGATAACGTAGAAAATCTGGGTGCTATCGGCGACCTCGTCAAGGTAAAGCCGGGCTATGGGCGTAACTACCTGCTGCCATCCGGAAAGGCGGCACTGGCGACACCGGCGAACCTCAAGGAATTTGAGGCTCACCGTGCCGAACTGGAGAAACGTGCTGCCGAAGAGCTGGCAGCCGCCAAGGCTCGCAAGGAACTGGTCAAGGACATGATCCTGGTTATTCCGGCCAATGTTGGCAGCGAAGGCCGCCTTTTTGGTTCTGTCGGTCCGGTGGACATCGTCGATGCCTGCGCCAAGGTTGGTGTGGAGATCGCTCGCAGTGAAGTCCGTATGCCGGAAGGCCCGATTCATGAGGTTGGTGATTTTGAAATTGGGCTGCATTTCCACACGGACGTCAATGCAGACATTACCGTCAAGGTTGTGGCTGAGGAGTAACAGCAAGCAACCTCTCCCTGTGTTACCTTAGGTAGCCCAGATATTCAGGCAGAGGATTACGAGCGAATGGTTCGGGCATTAGATGATGGAATCGGCGTTGGGTCAGGCGCAGAACGACTCAAGATTCCGCCGCATTCAATCGAAGCCGAGCAGTCGATGCTCGGCGGCCTGATGCTGGACAAGGCCGCGTGGGACAAGGTGGCCGATATCGTTGTTGCCGAAGACCTGTACCGAAATGACCACCGCCTGATATTTAAGGCGATAGCGCGGCTGGCGGAGGGCGGCAACCCCTGCGATGCCGTCACCGTTTCCGAGGATCTGGACAAGCATGGCCAGCTCGACGCTGCTGGTGGCCTTGAGTACCTCGGTACGCTGGCCAATGAAACGCCGGGGTCAGCCAACGTCATAGCCTATGGGAAAATAATTCGCGAGCGCTCGATTCTGCGGTCGCTGATTAGCGCCGGCAATGAAATTGCCGGTAGCTGTTTCGCCGCCGACGGGCGAGGCGCTACGGAGCTCGTCGACGAGGCTGAGCGTCGAGTCTTTGACATCGCCGAACGGGGAGCGCGAGGCCGCAAGGGATTTCTGCCGCTCAAGGAAATTCTGCCCAGGGCTGTTGACCGAATCGACGTTCTGCACCAGT
Source organism: Woeseiaceae bacterium (assembly GCA_036526055.1). Taxonomy (GTDB): domain Bacteria; phylum Pseudomonadota; class Gammaproteobacteria; order Steroidobacterales; family Woeseiaceae; genus JAHEFE01. The sequence continues at coordinate 956 of DATCZF010000169.1, read as the reverse complement.
CGGGCGGCGATATAACGGGTATTTCGACCGGTTATAAAGAATTCGACAAGTTGACCGCTGGCCTGCAAAAAGGTGACCTGATCATTATTGCCGGCCGGCCCTCGATGGGTAAGACGACATTAGCCGTAAATATTGCCGAGAATGCCGCGATTGGCAGCAAGGTACCGACCGCGATCTTCTCCATGGAAATGCCGGCGGAACAATTGGCGTTTCGTATGATTTCCTCGTTAGGACGTGTTGACCAGAGCCATCTGAGGACCGGCAGATTTCCGGACGAAGACTGGTCCCGCATTAACACCGCAGTGCAGCTGATGGCCGACGCGCCGATTTTTATCGACGATACGGCAGCGCTGTCGCCAACGGAAATCCGTGCACGAGCGCGACGGCTGAAACGGGAACATGGCCTGGGACTGGTCGTTCTGGACTATCTGCAATTAATGCATGTACCCGGGAGCAAGGAAAACCGGGCGACGGAAATTTCCGAGATTTCTCGATCGCTGAAGGCCCTGGCGAAAGAACTGGAAGTCCCGGTCATCGCACTATCCCAGCTGAATCGCAGCGTAGAACAGCGTCAGGATAAGAAACCCGTAATGTCCGATTTACGAGAGTCGGGAGCGATCGAGCAGGACGCCGACCTGATCATCTTCATTTATCGTGATGAGGTCTATAACCCGGAGACGCCGCGAAAGGGGATTGCAGACATCAATGTTGCAAAACAGCGTAATGGCCCGATCGGGGATTTCCCGCTGACGTTTATCGGTAAATACACAAAATTCGAGAACTGGGTACCCGAAGCTTACGGCGACGAGCCGTATTACTCCTGATTCCAGCAACGGTTGGGATCGCGCGGTGCCGCGCGGGGCAGAGTTTGTCGAGGCAGGCCGTTCGCGATCTAGCTGGTAAAGAAACCCATTTTCACGCCGGCTAATTGCACGACATCATTGTCTTCGAGCTTG
>DATCZF010000168.1:0-3123 GCA_036526055.1 Woeseiaceae bacterium | reverse complement strand
CGCCGCCAGCGCCAGCAGCATCGCTGCCTTGTGCAGGGCCAGGAAATTGCGTAACGGCAGGAGTAACCAGTGAGACAGGAAATAGATACCGCCGGCCACGAGGCCAATATGCAAACCGGAGATTGCCACCAGGTGGCTGGTGCCGGTGCGCGCAAATTGCTCCCACAGTTGCTGGTCCATCTCGTGTCGAGCGCCCAGGGCCAGGGCGAAGATGATGGCCCGGGCCCCGTCATTCGGTAATGCCCGTTGAATATTCCCGCCAAGCTTGCCCCGCAATACCGGCAGCCAGTCACGCAGTTTCCGGTCCGTGCTTGCAGCGACCCTGCCACTGATCACGTAGCCGCTTGCGCCAATGCGGTTACGCAGCATCCAGCCCTCATAATCGAACAGGCCAGGATTGGCGAAGCCCCGCGGCGAACGCAGGCGCACCTCGAGCATCAGTCGCTGCCCCGGCTGCGGTGTCATTTCCGGTTCGTGCCAGTTCAAGCGCACGGTCGGCGGCAAATCGGGATCCTCTGTCCTCAGGTCGAAGCGGATTGAATCGACCCGTACCAGCGGGAAATCGACCACGACACCGACAAGGGAGCTTGTGTGCTCGCTTGAATTTTGCTCGAACCGCTGGTCCAATGCGTTCCCGGCGCTCAGCCACACCAGCGTAAATCCACAGAGAAATGCGCCGGGCAAAAGACAGCGCCTGGCAAACTGCGCAAAGAGAACTGTGCATGCCGCGAGCGCAACGGGCTCCGCTCCCGGGAGCTCTCTGAACATGTACAGGGAATACACGCCAAGCGTAAAAGTGAGACAATGGACCAGCAATATTCCGCATCCTTGCGGTACCCCGGACAGGATTCAATGATGAACTGTCAGCCGGGAATTAATGAGGCCTCAGGATCAGGCTAATGCCAAGACGATTTTTTAAGAAATTCGCCTTGAAACGGCATCATTTCCACAAGCAGTGGTACCTGAAACCATTTCAGAGCGTCATGAAACATCCGGTGTACTGGGGAATCACGCGCCGTACCGTCGTACCGGCAGCATCGCTGGGAATTTTCATCGCATTCGTGCCGTTGCCAATTCATACGCTTTTATCGGTCACCCTGCCGCTGATATTTCGCGTCAACATTCCGGTGACCTTCGCGGCGACCCTCATCAGCAATCCACTTACGATGGGCCCGATGTTCTATTTTTCCTATCGTGTGGGACTGGCATTGCTCGGTATGGAGCCGCAACCGTTCGACTTTGATTTGTCGTTCGAGTGGGTCAGCACGGGGCTGGCCAATACCTGGCAACCGCTGTTCCTGGGCTGTTTCATGGTTGGTGCAACTGTTGCGCTACTGACCTACATCAGCCTCGACAGCCTGTGGCGGGCGTCAATCGGCGATTACCTCCGCAAACGCCGCGCGGAGCGCGCGGTGCGCGAAACCGAGCAGAACGACTAGACGACTTTCAGCTTGCCATCCTCGAGGCTCATGACACGACTCATGCGCTTTGCGATCGAGTGATCGTGTGTAACGACGACCAGGCTGGTGTGCAGCTCCCGGTTCAGCTCGAGCATCAATTCGAGCACCTGCTCGCCATTCCCGGCATCCAGGTTTCCGGTCGGCTCATCGGCAAGTACCAGGGAAGGCCGAGTAATCAATGCCCGGGCTACCGCGGCACGCTGACGCTCCCCGCCCGAGAGTTCGCCAGGGCGATGGCCGAGCCTGTCGCCGAGTCCGACCCTTCCCAGCAGGTCGCGCGCGTTGCGCAGGGCATTTGCTTTGCTCTCCCGCCGTATGAGCAGGGGCATCGCGACATTTTCTTCGGCCGTGAATTCGGGCAGCAGATGGTGGAACTGGTAGACAAAACCAATCGCGCGATTGCGAATGTCGCCTTTTTGCGCCTGGTTCAGGGCAGCCAAGCTTTGCCCGGCAACCCGCACCTCCCCTGCCGTGGGGTCATCGAGGCCGCCCATGATCTGAAGCAACGTCGTCTTGCCCGATCCGGATGCGCCGATGATGGCGACTGTCTCGTTGCTGTTCACAACCAGGTCGACGCCATTCAGCACCACGAGTTCGCTGCTGCCTTCACGGAATTTCTTGACGACGGAAATACACTCGAGAACCGCAGCGGACATGTCGGGACTGGCTTGCTTATTATTCATAACGAAGGGCCTCCGCCGGCGCAGTACGCGCACCTCGCCAGGCGGGATAGAGCGTTGAAACGAATGACAGTAGCAGTGCCATCAGCGCGATTCTGACAACGTCTGTGCTGCGCAGATCCGCTGGCAAATCACTGATGAAATAGACGTCCGCTGCCAGCAACTTGATCTGGAAAAGAGACTCGATAGCGCCGACTACTGACTCCAGGTTCAGCGTCAGCAAAATACCCAGGGCCACGCCTGTCACGGTGCCGACGACTCCAATTATGCTTCCCTGGGTCATGAATATCCTGACGATACTGAGCGGCCGTGCGCCCGCTGTTCTGAGAATCGCTATGTCCGACTGCTTGTCCTTCACGACCATGACCAGCGTCGAAACGATATTGAAGGCGGCCACGGCAATTACCAGGGTCAGTATTACAAACAGTATCGATTTGGTGATCTGGATCGAGCGAAAGAAGTTAGTGTGCATCCTGGTCCAGTCGGTGATCACAACGCCGCCACCTCCGACTTCCGCCACCTCGCGAACAATTCGCGGCGCTGCATAAATTTCGTTCACTGCAAGTCGCACTCCACTGACCCGGTCGCCCATGCGGTAGAGCCGCTGCGCATCCTCGATATTAATGAACGCCAGCCGGCGATCAAACTCATACATTCCTGCCCTGTAGATACCCTGAACGGTAAATCGCTTGCTGCGAGGAACGATCCCTGCTGGCGTCACCGCGCCCTCGGCCAGTGTAGCGGTTACCCGGTCACCGACACTGACACCGAGCGCGTTAGCCAGTTCGATGCCCAGCACGATACCGAACTTGCCGGGCGTGAGCTCACCGAGCTTACCGGCCGTCATACGACCGGATACGCCGGAAACCAGGTCCTCGCGGTCCGGATCAATGCCACGCAGCGCGGCCCCGCTTAACGATTCTGCATGCACCAGCAGCGCTTGCCCCTCGACAAAAGAGGCGGCAGCCGCAACGCGGTCGTTT
>DATCZF010000167.1:0-4729 GCA_036526055.1 Woeseiaceae bacterium | reverse complement strand
CAACCTGAACACCGGAGGTAATAACTACGACGAGACCGAAGGCGTGGTCGCGCATAATGTATTGCACCACAGTAGCGAATACCCATCGCAAATTGTTTTACCAATCAAGCCTTGATGGTTTGCTGATGTCAGGGCCCGCAGCAACTCCATGCGGGCCCTTTTCTCATTGGGCCGGCACCAGCAGGATATCGCAGGGCAGGTGGTCCAGGACTTTTTCTGCAGTACTGCCGATGATGCGGCGCCTCAGGCCCCAGCGCGCAAGCGCGCCCATCACCACGACATCGGCTTTCTTGCCATGGGCAAAAGCGGGGAGAATCTCGTGCGGCCGACCCGGCAGCTGGTGCGTGTTTTTTCGTGGTATACCGTTGTCCGTCGCCAGTTGATCGAGCAGCTGCCGATGTTCCTTGCGCACCTTGGCGCGAAGTGAGCGTAACGGCAGCCTGACGGGCTTCAGCGCAAACTTTGCCGCCTCGCCGATGGCCTCCATGGCTTCGAAGGTGTGCAGGAGCAGCACGGTGCCATTCGCATGTGTTGCCAGCGACAGCCCGGCGTCAACGATCACCTGGTCGAGCTTGCCAGTCTTGTCATGTGCATGCGTCGGGTCGACGGCACACAGAATGACCGGTTTCTCCGGCATCGTATGCGGTTTTACCAGCCATAACGGATGCAAGGCCGCGCGAATCAGTCGCCAATCCGTGTGCATGAATATCGCCCGGTCCGCCTCGCTGTGGTATTGCGTGGCCTTGACAATAAAGCGCGGCTCGAGCTTGTCGGCACGCGCAAGTATGGCTTCTGCCAGCGGTCGTTTCTTGAGTATTTCTGTTTTTACGGTGAGGCCACGATCGCGTGCCTCCATCGCCAGCTCATCAGCCATGGCCTGTTGTTCAGCAAGTATCCAGTCATGGATTTGCTGGGCTTCGGGCGATTGAAAAATGCCATCGCCGGGCACATTGATCGGCGCGTCCGCCAGCATCAGGTGCACATCACAGTCGTAGAGCTGGGCGAGCCAGGTGGCCCTGGCGACCGTTGAGATCGGCGAGTAATCCGGTTCTGCAATGACGAGTATCTTGTCCTTTTTAGCCATATCGTCGCTCCTTTGCAGCGAGGGGATTGCCCGAAAGCCGCAGGGGGAAGCGGTGGGCAATCGCCTTTCAATTACAGGTTAGAAAGGCGCTGGCGGACTGGCAATTCGTAATGCTGGATTGATGCCTGCGGTCAGTACTTATGGCGAGTAACAGGCGAGTGGACTTCGCGCCGGCCTGCAAATTGACAATTATTTTTTTGCCTCCAGGTCAGCTGTGCTGAGCGGCGACACGCAGCCTAAATCTGGCCGGAACGAGTTTCGATCCCGTCATGTTTCATTTAACTGCCGTCCCCGTCCTGGCGTGGTGCCGTGAGTATCGGTTTTTTAGCCTCCGGCATCACGGCGGGCTTGCCGAACCATTTGACGCCCCGGTAAACCCACCAGGCGCGAAGGGCACTCATGCCGTCTTCCCTGCACAGGCGTTGCAATTCCCGGTCTGCGAGTTCTTTCCAGTCAAGGGTCAGGTATTCGTGGCGAATGAGCTGATAGAGCGCGTCGTGAACCAGCGAGCCGCGCATGAAGTTGCGGCTGTCAATGGTAGGCCCCGATGGACCGTCCCAGGCGTAACCTTTCTTCATCGTCAGAACGCCGTCCGTCGACAGGTCGATGTAGTCGGAAATAATATTCTGTGCGGGTGCGGCGCCGATCTGCACTTCGTAGGCGGACACCAGCTGGTACTTGTAGCCATCGCGATAACGGATGAACGTTTCCCCCATGAATGCGTTCCCCTCAGGAGAGTTGCCGGACGAAGTTGGCGATGCCGCTGGCTGCCCTGAGGACACGCGGTGCCATCGTCTCGATCAGACCATCCAGATCGTCGCTACTTGCCGCCACCCGCAGCGCGTGGCTGCCGTCATAGTCGCAAACGGACAGTCGCAGGGCCAGGTGATCGGCAGCGGCGCCGAAGCCGGTTCCCGGCAGAGCGAGGACGTTCTGCTCCGCCAGCAGGGCATCAGCCAGAGCTACCGATGTGGTTATTCCCCGTGCTGATAGCGGCTCTCTCAGCCTGTTGAAATCAGGCCAGAGGTAGAAGCCGCCCTGCGGCATCGGGCAGCGCAATCCGGATTCACGAATTGTCAGTGCGGCGCGGGTGGCGATCGCTGCGTGGATGGCGGTGCAGCGCTGGATGTAGGCCTCGATTTCGCTATCGCCGGAGACTGCAACCAGGGCCGCATGTTGCACGGGTGTTGCGACGCCGGACCAGGTCTCGCTGGCGATGGCGTTGATGGCTTCGAACAGGCCGGTCTGTGCTCGCGGAATAAGCCCGAATCCAACCCGCCAGCCGCCCAGTGACAGATGCTTGGAAAGACCGGTCGTGACCGCCGCGTTGCCGCGGCAAGCCGATGCAATACTTGGACGGACACCGTCAAAGGCCACCAGCGCATAGATTTCATCGCTGATTACAAACACGTCGTTCTCTTCGCACACGCGGGCAATGCCGGCGTAGTCCGCCTGCGGCAGGCAAAGCCCGGTTGGATTGTTGGGCGAATTAAGGATCAGTTTACGCGGCCTGGCACCCCGTGCACGGGACTCGCGAATAAAGGCAGCCAGGTTGGTTGGATCAAGCCGATAGCCGCTATCGTCCAGATCGGCCGCGAGCCAGAGGACCCTGTCGCCCAGCATGCGAGCTTGCGGTTCATAGCTGACCCAGGATGGCATCGGGATGATGACATCGCCATCGATCGCCATTTGCAGGGCATAGAGGAGCAACTTGCTGCCCGGCGCCACGATGCAATCGTAGTCTTCACTGCGCAGGCCCAGTTTTTCACCGAGGTAATCCCGTGCCTGGCTGCGCAGCGCGGCATTGCCGGACACATTTTCGTAATTGTTAAAGCGTGCCGCTTTTGCGAGGGCTGCCACGAGCTTGTCGTGCACCGGGAAGGGCGCCTGTCCAAAACCCATGTGCAATACCGGCTCGCCCTGGTCGGCGCGCATGGCTGCCTGCTGGTTGGCCCGCAAGGTTGGCGACAACGGCAGGTTCTGTACCGATGGACGAATACGTGGGCTCATAATGCCTGCAAAACTACACCGATTTCAGGCGTCGTTCAAAAGCCTGACGAGCGATTATTTACGGGTTAACCGGGCCGAACACCGCGCCGTGAGCCATGGCGGGTCCTGTGTCGCCATGCGGCCAGCTTTCGCGTGTGAGGATCAGGCCGGGACCCTTTTCATCGCCACTGCCGAAGTTCTCGTCGATGCTGATACTGCCGCTGGCGGGATCGAAGTTCAGCATCATCATGCGGGATGCGAGCAGACCATAACCGCCCAGCAGGATGCGCTTGCCGGCGGGATCGGTCGACGTCCAGTGCGGCAGTGAACGGCCCACGGAAAGCTCCTGCACCAGTTCGGGTGCCCTGGGGTTGCTGATGTTGAAAACGCGGACGACGCCACCGAAGTGATCGTCATTATTGATATCGCCCTCCGCACCTGCGCCGAGTCCTATTTGCCTGCCGCCGACCGTCTGAATCCAGTAGTCGCCGCTTTGTACCGGCAGGAAACACATTTCACCATTTTCCAGGGTATGCACGTGGTCAACCTGCGGGACCTCGCCATCGATACCGGTCATGTAATACAAACCGCAGCTCATGGTTTCGATCATGAGCGTTTCGCCATCAGGCAGGGCGCGCGCCTCAAATGGATTCGCGCGTGGTCCATCCACTTCATCGCCAGCCAGCATCACCGTATGCAGCAGGGCCAGGTCCGACAGCCGCCAGACTTGCACGGAATAGCCATTGGCTTTGCCTTTCATGTCGAAATTGGTGGTGACGATACGATCGAGTTTTGGAAGGACGGTAATGCCATAGGGTCGAATAAAGATGTTGGGGTTACCAATGTCCGCCGAGCTCGAGCGAACGAAATCGCCTTTGGGCGTGAACTCGAGCAGGCCGCCTGGAATTTCGTTCGGTTCGCCGCGGGTCTGGAACGAGGCCAGGATATTGCCGTTGGGCAGCGTCGCGAAACTGTGGGCAAAACTGTAGCCGTCGACATTGGAGAACTCGGCCACCACCGTTGGCACGGGCCTGCTGGTTGTATCGAACACCCAGGTGTAGTTGCCTCGGTAATCATTGGCGAACAGGGCGCCCGACGGCGGCAAATCAAGCAAGGTGTGATGGGCAAAACCCCTCACTCCCTCGGTTACGACCGTATCCAGTATTTCGCCGTAGGCAGGGGAAGCCGGATCGCCATCGACAACCGCCAGAAAGTTGCCCGTCTGTTCGTCGCCGTCGGTGAGCCATAGATAAATGGTTGCCGCGGAGTCCCTGTCAGCATTGTTTTCTGTCAGCGACGAGGCATCGGGCGCCTGTTCCGTGCCGCAGCCGGCAAGCATTGTGCAAAGGACAAGGCCAGGCAGCCATTGAAGGCCACTGTTATTGCCATAAGACATGGGTGTTCTCCCCCGAGACGCCAAAGGAGAACAGACTGCCAGCTTTTCACTGAGCGAGCAATTACGGCGCTAGCTTGCCAGTGCGTGCTCCGATGCCCTGGCCGCGTGTACTTTTTGAATCATGCGGTCGACGATCGCGCGTTCGTAATGCTGCTCATCGATAGCATTGATCTGCCGCAGGGCAGAGGGGCTGGTGATGTTCAGCTCCGTCAGGTAACCGTCAATAAAATCAGCCCCTGCCAGCAGTATGTTGTGCTCCC
>DATCZF010000166.1:0-3865 GCA_036526055.1 Woeseiaceae bacterium | reverse complement strand
AATCGGCTCTACGCCACTGCCGGTGTTCATCCCCATCATGCGGACCACTATGACACCGCGACGACAGAGGCGCTGCGCGCCCTGCTGGCCTGCGAGCAGGTTGTCGCGGTTGGCGAATGCGGGCTCGACTATTTTCGAAATTTTTCGACGCCGGAAAACCAGAAAGGGGCATTTCGAGCCCAACTGGACCTTGCCGTCGAGTCGGGGTTGCCGCTATTTCTGCACCAGCGCGATGCGCATGACGACTTCGTGGCGATCCTGGAACCGTATCTTTCCCGGGTCAGTCGCGCCGTGGCACATTGTTTTACCGGCGACAAGAACATGCTTCAGACCTATGTCGACATGGGTCTTTATATCGGCATTACGGGCTGGATCTGTGACGAAAGGCGCGGCCATCATCTGCAGGAAATCATCAACATCGTGCCGCAGGACCGCCTGATGCTCGAAACGGATGCTCCTTATTTGCTGCCGCGAAGCTTGTCCCCTAAACCCAAGTCGCGCCGCAACGAGCCACGGTACCTGGTGGAGGTGCTGCGCCAGGTGGCGGCTTCACTTTCCAAGCCGGAATCTGAAGTAGCGCAGATGACGACGGCGAACGCCGAACGATTCTTCGGACTCTAGCCGTCGCGGCCGCGCAGTAACTGGCTGAGCTGCGTCGCCACGGCCTTCTCTCTGAGCGCATCCCATTGCTGCCGGAATGCATTAACCTTGGCCTCTGCTGCATCTGCATCCTTTTCCTCATAGTCCGCAAGCAAGTCCTGCAGCGTACAGGCCATCGCCGGTGTTCCCCGCGTAAAGCTGGCCTCCTCAAGAAACAATACGCGGCCGGAGACCGGCACGTCACGGGCTATGAGACGCACGGCCAGGACTCTCTCTTGCAACGCAGGCTGTGGATTCGAAAATGTGTAGCGACCGTTGCTGCTGATGACGGTCCAGTCCTGCATCTTGTCTCCGCCAAAAACGCTGCCAACGACCGCCTTGATGTCGACAACCAATAATCCCTTTGCGGTAAGCAGCAGGTTTTCGACAAAGATCTCACCCCCATCCACCGCAGGAATCACAAAATCTTTCAGCCGCTCATGCGCGATTCGCCGAAACACCCTCTCCGCCGTCAGCCTGGACCTCGCTCTGCGAACCCGAATCAAAATCCACAGCAAAAGAAGAGCAGCACCCAGGCCCGCAAGGTAGGCCAAATGCGAACTGCTCACAGCCAGGTTGTTTATCCAGTCCGGCAATTCAAAGGTCCTCGGTTAACAGGATTTCGCGCAGCGCGGAAAACTCATGCTTAATCATAGAGTATTGCGGTTTTCGATTCTCAAGTTCCGCAAGCGTTGGCGGCAACTCAATACTTTTGCCTATCAGGGGCTCCACGGTTGATTCGAACTTCGCGGCATGCGCGGTTGCTACCAGTATCCATGGCCTCTCGCGACGAGTCGAGCGTGGCAGATTCTGCCAGGCGCAAGTTGCGGTGGCGGTATGGGGACAATGAATGCGACCGTGCTCACGGAAATCCTCGGCAATCTGTCGGGCAATTGCATCGTCATCGGCGCTAAACACTTTGACGCTGCCGGCTTCCATGGCACCCGACTTTTCCAGGTAACGAAATCGCTCCATGTTGCTCGGGTCGCCAACGTCCATCGCAGTAGCCAGTGTTGCCAGCGCGGGCCGCGGTTCGTAGCTGCCCTTTTCCAGGTAATCGCCGATCGTTCTGTTTGCATTGGTCGCCAGGATGACAGGGCCAATCGGCAGCCCCATGGCGCGCGCCATGATGCAAGCCAGGGCATTGCCGAGGTTGCCAGTCGGGACCACGAATCCTGCCGCCTCCCCTGAGGCTCTCCAGGTCTGCAGGCTGGCATACGCGTAATAGGCACACTGCGGCAATAGCCGGCCGATGTTTATGCTGTTCGCTGAGCCCAGGCGCCATGCCGGCTCCGTAACAGACTGCGCGAATGCCTCTTTAACCAGGCCCTGGCAATCATCAAAACTCCCGGCAACGGCAACGGCGCGCACATTGCCTCCCCAGCAAGCCAGCTGCTTTAACTGCCGACGGGACACCCTGCCATGAGGAAATAATACGAGGACCCGAAATCCGGGCTTACCGTGGAACGCCGCCGCTACGGCTCCCCCGGTGTCTCCCGATGTCGCCACCAGGATTGTCCGCGGCCCGACATCCTCATGCGGCAGTTTCTGCAGGCAGGCCGCCAGAAAGCGGGCGCCGACGTCTTTGAATGCCGCGGTGGGACCATGGTAAAGCTCCAGCACCTGCGTTTTGTCCTGTCTCCCCAGCGGTTCTAATGGCAGAGGGAACGCAAAGGTTAACCGAGCAATTTCGTCGAGTTTGGCAGCGATCGGCGCCTGCTCGAAAAATGGTGTGAGCAGACGGTGAGCAACGGCCGCCGGCGAAGCACAGCCGGCAAAGTCATTCGGTGAAAACTGCGGCAGGACTTCCGGCACGTAAAGGCCACCATCCGGCGCCAACCCCGACTCGAGCGCCTGCTGAAGTCCGGCTGGCTGGCTTTGTCCTCGCGTACTGAGGAAACGCATTACGCTGCTTCGATGAATGCGCCGGCGGCGTTTACCGGCGATAGCCAGCTTCGACACGTGAAGCCGCTGGATTCACACGCCTGCCGCATCGACTGTTCGACATCATGAGCGCGATCCGCAACAACCAGGGCAAACATTGCCGGGCCGCTTCCCGAAATGGAGCAACCCAAAGCCCCCGTCTCCAGCGCCGCCGATTTCACCGCGGCAAAGCACGGTATGGAGGCCGCGCGCTGCGGTTCGATAATGACATCTCGCAGGTTTCGTCCGATCAAGTCCACGTCTCCCTGCAGGCAACCCAGCACGAATCCCATCGCCAGCGCTTGCTGTTGCAGCCACAGTTCCATATCGACTGTAGCAGCGAGTCCGCGCCGCGATTCTGAAGTGCTGATTTCCAGATCGGGATGAATCAATACGCAGCGCAAGCTGTCCGGCATGGCAATCGACAGGGTGGCCGGCAGCAGTGCAGTCGGACAAAAAACCAGGCCGCCGAACAACGAGGGCGCAACGTTGTCGGCATGCCTTGACTTGCTGGCCACCTGCTCGCCGATGAGCGCAAACTCGAGCAGTTCGGCGCGGGACAACGGCTTCGCCAGCAGCTGGTTAGCCGCGACTGCCCCCGCAACTGCCGACGCCGCAGAGCCCCCCATGCCCGATTTCAGCGGAATGCCCTTGACGATCGCCAGGCTCAGGCCTGCGCCGTCGCCTGCCTCTCTCCACAGGGCGTCAGCGGCGATCGCTGCGGTATTCTTGTGCCAGTCCATTGGTACACGGCTGGCATCAATCCCGGGCTCAGCCTGTATATCAACGATCTGGACGCCGGGTCGTGTTGAGCGCGAAACGGTTACCCGGTCGCCGATATCGGCAAGCGCCATTCCCAGCATGTCAAAGCCAACCGCAACATTACCAACGGAAGCAGTCGCGAATGCCGTCGCTTTGTCCTTGCCGCTCATCCGCCGCGGCCCCCGCCGAGGTATGCAGCAAGCCGCAACAGATCCGCAAATACGCCTCCCGCAGTAACGTCGGGGCCCGCTCCCGGACCCTGTACGACGAGGGGATTAGCGGAATAGCGTTCCGTGACGAACTGGATGATGTTGTCAGTGAAATTGATCTTGCTGAACGGGTGATTTGCGGGCACCGCTTCCAGTCCTACCGAGGCAATGCCATTGGCATCGAGGCGACCGATATACCGCAAGTTGCAATCGCGAGTTCGCGCCTGCTCATAGAGCGCCAGGAACTGATCGTCATACTCGGGAAGCCGGTCGAGGAATTCATCGACGGAGACACTCGCCAGTTCCTCAGGTACCATGCTTTCCACCTCAAA
>DATCZF010000165.1:0-3478 GCA_036526055.1 Woeseiaceae bacterium | reverse complement strand
GACCGCGCCAGGAGGCGAACTCGAGTGATTCATCCGTCGGCCATCGTCTCGAATAAAGCGCTTATTGAAGATAACGTGGAGATTGGGCCGTACTGCGTGATTGGCGACCAGGTTCGCATCGGCGCCGGAACTAAAATCGATTCGCATGTCGTCATCAACGGCCCGACAGAGATCGGTTGCGATAACCACATCTACCAGTTTGCGTCGATTGGCGACGACCCACAGGACAAGAAATACGCCAATGAAGAGACTGGCCTGATTATTGGTGACAGGAACACGATTCGCGAGTTCTGCACGATCAGTCGTGGCACTGTCCAGGACGCCGGAATGACGCGTATCGGCGACGACAACTGGATCATGGCCTACGTCCATATTGCGCACGATTGCCAGGTTGGCAACCAGACAATTTTTGCCAACAACGCCACGCTGGCGGGCCATGTCCACGTTGGCGACTGGGCGATTTTCGGCGGCTTCGCCGGGGCGCACCAGTTCTGTCACATTGGCGCGCACGCCTTCCTTGGCATGTATTCCGCGATCAATCGCGATGTGCCGCCATACGTCATGGCGTCAGGACAGCCTGCGATACCGCGCGGGATCAATTCTGAAGGGCTCAAGCGACGCGGCTTCACTGCCGAGCAACTGAGTCATATCAAGAATGCTTACCGCATCACCTATCGCAGCGGTCTCAAGCTCAGCGACGCGATCGACCAGCTTCAGGAACTCGTGACCGAGCAACCGGAGCTGCAGATGTATGTCGATGCGCTGCGGTCTTCCGACCGCGGGATCATTCGGTAAAGTCGCCCGGAGCCCTCATGCGTATTGGCCTTGTTGCAGGTGAAGCGTCAGGCGACCTGCTGGGTGCCGGCCTGATCAATGCCATACGTGAACGGATCCCTACTGCGTGTTTCGAGGGCGTTGCCGGCCCTGCGATGACAGCGGCAGGCTGCGAGGCCTGGTATGCGGCGGACGAACTGGCGGTAATGGGGCTGGTAGAGCCTCTGCGCCAGCTGCCTCGACTGCTGAGCTTGCGTCGCGAGCTGAAACGCCGCTGGAGTGCGAATCCACCCGACGTCTTTGTGGGCATTGATGCGCCGGACTTCAATCTCGATCTCGAAGCATTTTTGCGTAAACGAGGCGTGCGCACCGTGCACTACGTGAGCCCTTCGGTTTGGGCTTGGCGCCAGGGCCGGGTGCGCAAGATTGCCGCTGCCGTTGACAAAGTGCTGTGCCTGCTGCCTTTCGAGAAGCACTTTTACGAAGCGCATGATGTCTCGGCCGAGTTTGTCGGCCATCCGCTGGCGGATGCCATCGAGCCCGACCCCAATCGGCAGGCATTGCGGCGCGAACTGGGTCTGGTGGGCGAAGAGATTGTCGCGCTGCTGCCAGGCAGCCGGGCCAGCGAAGTGTCAAGGCTGGGCCTTTTGTTTGCGCAGACTGCGGCCTGGCTGCTCGAGCGCAAACCCGGGTTGCGCTTCGTGGCGCCGATGGCGAATGAGCGTTTGCGCGAAGAATTTTCCGGCTACCTCGCGCAAACCGGCATAGCCGATCGAGTTCTGATACTGGATCAGCAGGCCAGGAAAGCCATGGGGGCTGCAGACGTTGTGCTGCTTGCCTCCGGAACGGCAGCATTGGAGGCTGCGCTGCTGGGGCGGCCGATGGTCGCTGCGTACCGGCTGGCACCGGTCAGCTATTTTCTTGCGCATACCATGGGCATGGTCAAGCTCAAGCACTTTACCTTGCCCAACCTGTTGTTGCCGGAACCACTGGTTCCGGAATGCATGCAGCATGACGCCAAGGCCGAGATCATGGGGGCCGAGGTACTGCAGCTGCTCGACAATGCCGAACGACAGGCCACGATCGCGAGCGAGTTTGCTAAACTGCGCGAAGAACTCGCGCGCGGCGCCGACCAGCTTGCCGCCGACGCCGTTCTCGAACTGGTAAAAGCAATTTAATTTCAGCTAACAAGGGATATGGACCGCCCAAGCGGGCGGCCCATGGGCGGCGATGCAACAGTCGGAACTGACGTTTTTCAAGGGAATATGTGCCGGCGTGGATGAGGCCGGGCGTGGTCCGCTGGCCGGGCCGGTGGTGGCCGCTGCCGTCATTCTTGACGACAAAAGGCCGATTCCTGGATTAAATGATTCCAAAAAACTCAGTGCCCGTCGGCGCGAGCAACTCGTCGAGCGAATTGTCAGTCAAGCGGTGGCCTGCGCTGTGGCCTGGGCCGATACCGCGGAAATTGACAAGCTCAACATACTGCGTGCGACGATGCTGGCAATGCGGCGTGCCATTCTCGGTTTGCGTATTACGCCGGAATCGGTCCTGGTGGATGGCAACCGCTTGCCGTCGTTGAGTTTTCACGCCGGACGACTCAGTGGCGAGGCCATAATCGGCGGTGACGCCCGCGTTCCGGCGATTAGCGCCGCCTCGATCCTCGCGAAGGTCACTCGGGATCGCATGATGATGCGTTATGACGGCCTGTTTCCCGGTTATGGGTTCAGCCAGCACAAGGGCTATGGGACAGCTGCGCACCGCATGCAGATCGAGTTGCTTGGCCCCTGTGACCTGCATCGCCGGTCATTCGAGCCAGTGCGCTCGATGATGCTATGAGGTCGGCCAAGGTGAAGAATCGTGATATTTGCGGAGCACAGGAGTCGATGAGCTGATGAAGGCCCCGTTCGTGCATCTGCACCTGCACTCGGAATACTCGATCGTTGACAGTACCGTGCGTATTGGACAACTGGTCGAGCGTTGTCGCGAGCAGCAAATGCCGGCCGTGGGGCTGACCGACCAGGGCAACCTGTTCGGCATGGTGAAGTTCTACAAAACCGCGGCCAAAAATGGCATCAAGCCGATCATCGGCGTCGACCTGAGGATCGCCAGTCCCGGTGACCTGGCGGGAGCCACCAGCCTGGTGCTGTTGTGCCAGGACAGGGTGGGCTATCGCAACCTGAACCAGCTGCTGTCACGCAGTTACCATGAAGGGCAGGAACGCGGCATAGCGCTGGTCCACCAGGACTGGCTGACAAAAGCGGGATGTGAAGGGCTGATCGCCCTGTCGGGTGGTCTCAATGGCGATATCGGACACGCATTCACAGCGGACAAGCCTGAACTTGCGGCAGAGCTGCTCGACCAATGGGTCAATCTCTTCGGCGATCGTTTCTACGTGGAACTGTCTCGCACTGGCAAAAGCGGCGAGGAAGACTACATACAGCACGTCATCGAGCTTGCGAGTGAAAAGGGGGTGCCGGTCGTCGCCACCAATGACGTGCGGTTTCTCGATACCGAAGATTACTATGCGCACGAAGCCCGCGTCTGCATCCATGAAGGACGGACACTCGGCGACAAGGACAGGCAATCTGCTTATACGAAACAACAGTATCTGCGAGATGCTGACGAAATGGCGCGCCTGTTTTCCGATATCCCCGAAGCGCTGGCAAATACCGCGGAAATCGCCAAGCGCTGCAACCTGAACCTG
>DATCZF010000164.1:0-10032 GCA_036526055.1 Woeseiaceae bacterium | reverse complement strand
CGGAATTCGGTATTTCACGTGAAGACCAGGACGCTTTTGCATTGCGCAGCCAGCAAAAGGCCCAGGCTGCGTCCGAATCGGGCCGGCTTGCGGAGGAAATCGTTGCGGTCGAAGTGCCACGGCGTCGTCAGGAACCGCTCATCGTCAAAGACGACGAACATCCGCGCGCCAATTCGACCCTCGAAGGCCTCGCGAGCCTGAAGCCGATCGTGAAAAAGGATGGCTGTGTCACGGCTGGAAACGCCTCCGGCATCAATGACGGGGCCTGTGCCGTACTGCTGGCATCAACCGAGGCCGTTGCGCTGCATGGCCTTGAACCGCTCGCGCGTATCGTCGCCTGGACGAGCGCGGGGGTTGCCCCGCGGGTCATGGGCATCGGTCCGGTACCCGCGACGCAAAAACTCCTGAAAATGACCGGCCTTCGCATGGAACAGCTGGACGTGATCGAGCTGAACGAGGCCTTTGCCGCGCAGGGCCTTGCCGTACTGCGCGAACTGGGTATTCCTGACGATGCCGGGCAGGTCAATCCGAATGGCGGCGCCATTGCCCTGGGTCACCCGCTCGGCATGTCCGGCGCAAGGCTGGTTACCACGGCGGCCTACGAGTTGCGGCGCCGGCAAGGTCGTTATGCGCTTTGCACCATGTGCATCGGTGTGGGGCAGGGAATCGCAATGATCATCGAACGGCACGCGTGACGGCGGACACGATGACATGAATGAACATGGCCTCGAACTGGCGCAACTTGCCGAGCTCATGCGGCAGCGGCGCACGATTGCGCTGTTTGACGACCGTCCGGTAGCACGCGAACTCGTCATGCAGGCAATCGAGGTTGCCCGCTGGGCGCCGAATCACCACGTTACCGAACCATGGCACTTCTACCTGCTTGGCCCGCGCGGGCGTGAGCGCATGGTCGAGCTGGTGCGCCAGGTGGCCACGCTCAAAAAGGGAGAGAAAGCCGGGGAATTCAAGGCGCAATCCGCGGCCGAGGTGCCGGGCTGGATCATTGTGACCTGCCGGCGGTCTGCGGATTCGGTGATGCAGCGGGAAGACTATGCGGCATGCGCCTGCGCGATACAGAACCTTGCGCTTTACCTGTGGCAGGCTGGTGTCGGCTGCAAGTGGTCGACCGGGCACGTCCTGCAGGCACCCGGACTTGCAGAAGTCGCCGGCTACGATGGCACTGCGGAAGAACCGGTCGCCATCATTCGCTATGGCTATCCTCGCGTCATACCGCAACAGACACGGCGCGACCTCGACGATATCGTCAGCGCGGTCGATTGATCCGGTTTCAGCCGGTGCGTTGCTCGCCCGCGACCAGCAGCGTGTGCAAGGGGTTCAGCCCCAGCCAGTAACAGAGCTCGGCCGGATGCTCGATATCCCAGATTGCCAGGTCAGCACGTTTTCCGATCTCCAGGATTCCCCGGTCGCCCAGTCCCAGGGCCCTGGCCGCATTGCGTGTGGTTCCCGCCAGCGTTTCTTCCGGCGTCAGGCGGAACAGGCTGGTTGCCAGGTGCATGGCCGCCTGCAGCGAGCAAACCGGGGACGTACCGGGGTTGCAGTCGGTCGCAACCGCCAGCGGCACACTCGATGCCCGCAGGGCTTCGATCGGCGGTAACCGGGTCTCGCGCAGGTTGAGGAAGGCACCCGGCAACAGGACGGCAACCGTGCCTGAAGCGGCCAGCGCGCGCACACCGGCCGCTGACGTGTATTCCAGGTGATCGGCTGACAGGGCCTCGAAGCGTGCGGCCAGCTCTGCAGCGCCGCAATCGCTCAGTTGATCGGCGTGCAGTTTGACCGGCAGGTTGAGCTTCCTCGCCAGTTCAAAAACTCGAGCGACTTCCTCTGGCGAAAACGCGATCGACTCACAGTAGGCATCAACGGCATTCGCCAGCCCGGCCTCGGCCACGCGCGGCAGCATGTCACCCAGCAGCATATCCAGGTACGCGGATTTCTTTCCGGCAAATTCCCGCGGTACGGCATGGGCGCCGAGGAACGTTGTCTGTACGCTGATGCCGGCAGCGGCGGCCAGTTGTCGGGCGACCCGCAGCATCTTCAATTCGCTTGCCGTGTCGAGGCCATAACCCGATTTGATTTCTACGGTGGCCACGCCTTCGGCGAGCAGCGCCTGCAGTCGTGCCGAGCTGCTTCGCAGCAAGGCGGTTTCGTCCGCCGCGCGCGTGGCATCGACAGTCGACATGATGCCGCCGCCTTGCCGGGCAATTTCTTCGTAGGAAACTCCCTGCAGCCGCAGGTCAAATTCGCGTGCCCGGTTGCCGGCAAATACGAGGTGCGTGTGGCAGTCGATGAGAGCAGGCGTGACCCACCGTTGTTCAAGATCGATCGTGTTTGCCGCGGTCCCGCCGGGCAGCGAGGCCGATTCTCCCAGCCAGGCGATCGCGCCGTCCCGCAGAGCGATGGCGGCGTGATCGATCGCTCCAAAGGGGGTGTCGCCTTCCCGCATGGTGGCCAGGCGGGCATTCGTCAGCAGAAGGTCCCAGTCAGCCATTCCGATATCCTTTGCCGTGGCCGGATTGCAAAGCACCGTAGCATGCACTAGCCTGTATATACAACCTGACGGAAGCCTGTTATGCAGTCATTACACGCCAGGCACGCGCTGTTGCCAAGTGGCTGGGCGAGCGACGTGCGATTGCAGATCGCCAACGGTCGTTTCGCCGCGGTCGAGACCGGTGTTGCGGCGACCGAAACCGACGAAAAACTCGGCATCGTGATTCCCGGACTGGTCAACGCGCACAGCCACGCCTTCCAGCGATTGCTGGTCGGGCATGCTGAGCAACCGTCGCCAGATGGCGCAGATGATTTCTGGGGCTGGCGCGAACGCATGTATCGACTGGCGCAGAATATCGAGCCCGACATGCTGTACGCGATCGCCTGCCAGCTGTTCTGCGAAATGCTGACCAGTGGCTATACCGCCGTCGTCGAGTTCCATTATCTGCACAACGGGCCTGGTGCCGGCATCGCCGGTGATGACATGAGCAGGGCCGTAATGCACGCCGCCGGCGATAGCGGCATTCGCCTGCTGCATGTTCCCATCCTGTATGAGCGCTCCGGTTTCGGCAGCGACCAGCCTGGCGAGCGACAGCGCTTGTTCACACGCACGGTCGACGATCTGCTGCGGCTCTACGAGAACCTGCAGCAATACACCAGCGCTCACGTGGCACTTGGGCTTGGTGTGCACAGCCTGCGGGCAGTAACGCCGGCGTCGATCGATGTCATCGTGCAGCGCGCGAGGGCTGATGACGTGCCGTTTCACATTCACGTGGCGGAGCAGCAGCGAGAAGTCGATGAATGTCTCGCAGCAACCGGCAGCAGGCCGGTGCAATGGTTGCTGGATAATCACGATGTCGATCACCGCTGGTGCCTGGTGCATGCGACGCACATGGACGACGATGAAACCAGGGAGCTCGCGCAGACCGGCGCGGTTGTCTGTCTGTGTCCCAGCACGGAGGCCAACCTGGGGGACGGTATTTTTCCAGCGCCGCAATACGTCGCCGCCGGAGGTCGCCTCGCCGTGGGTTCAGACAGCCAGGTGACGGTCGATCCGTTCGAAGAACTGCGCTGGCTCGAGTACGTGCAACGCCTGCAGCTGACCCGCAGAAACATCATTCGCAGCACGGAGCATTCGCACTCCGGGGATTTCCTGTATCGGCTGGCGCTCGACGGCGGCGCACACGCCATCGGATCAAGCAGCGGGGCGTTGGCGGTCGATCACCTGGCCGATTTGCTGGTGCTCGATGATGCGCACCCGCTCATGCTCGGCCATACCACGGACAGTTATCTCGATGCTGTCGTTTTTGGCGGTTTTGCAACGCCGATAGCGCGCGTAATGGTCCACGGCCTGTGGCAGGTGACGCAGGGCGAGCATCGCCTGGCGGAGCAGACCCGGGAAAATTTCGCCACGACGGTGCGGCGGCTCGAGGCGCGCATCAATGCGGGCTGAGTACCCATGAGCAGCAAGCCACGCTACCAGCAGGTCAAGGACTACGTGCGCGCGCGGCTCGAGTCCGGAGAGCTGCAACCCAGCGACCGCGTGCCATCGGAAAACGAACTGGTCGATACGATGAATGTCTCGCGCATGACAGCGAATCGTGCGCTGCGGGAATTGAACGACGAGGGACTGCTGGTACGGATCGCCGGAGTCGGCACTTTCGTTGCCGACTTCAAGGCGACCTCGCACGTGCTGGAAGTGCGCAATATTGCCGATGAAATCGCCCACCGCGGACACGCGCACTCGGCGACCGTGCTGCGGCAATCAAGACAGCACGCGCGAGGAGAAATCGCACGTGCCCTGCAACTCGAAGCGGGCAGCGACGTATTTCATGTGTTGCTGGTGCATTGGGAAAACGACATTCCGATTCAGCTCGAGGACCGCTACATCAGGGCCGATTTCGCCCCCGATTGCCTCGACCGTGATTTCACTCGAATCACGCCGAGCGCGTACCTCAGCGAGATAGCGCCATTGCAGGAAGCTGAGCATGCAGTGCGGGCAACCATTCCCAATGCGGCCGTACGCCAGCACCTCGAGATCGCTGCCGACGAGGCCTGCCTGGTGGTCCTGCGGCGAACCTGGGCAGGCGGGCGGCCCGTGAGTTTTGCGCGCCTGCACCACCCGGGTGGTCGTTACGAATTAACGGGCCGTTTTGCGCCCGAACACACCGGAGCAGGTCCGGTGTCTCCCATTGAAAAACTGTAAAGAGACGAATGATGGCGAAAGACGAGAAACGCGTAATCAGGGCACCCACGGGCACGGACTTGCGGGCGAAAAGCTGGCTGACGGAAGCGCCGCTGCGCATGTTGATGAATAACCTTGATCCCGACGTTGCGGAACGACCGGAAGATCTTGTCGTTTATGGCGGTATTGGCAAAGCGGCCCGCGACTGGGCGTGCTTCGACGCCATCGTTGCTGCGCTCGAGTCCCTGGAGGCTGACGAAACACTGCTCGTGCAGTCGGGCAAGCCGGTCGGCATATTTCGTACGCATGCGGATGCGCCGCGCGTCCTGATTGCCAATTCGAACCTGGTACCTGCATGGGCCAACTGGGAACATTTTCGTGAACTCGATAAAAAGGGCTTGATGATGTACGGCCAGATGACGGCCGGATCCTGGATCTACATCGGCAGCCAGGGCATCGTGCAGGGCACTTACGAGACCTTTGTCGAGATGGGGCGACAGCATTACGGCGGCGACCTGTCGGGCAAGTGGATCCTGACCGCAGGTCTTGGCGGCATGGGCGGCGCGCAGCCGCTGGCGGCGACGATGGCAGGCGCCTCGATGCTGGCGATCGAATGTCAGTCGGACCGTATCGACAAGCGGCTGCAAACCGGCTACCTCGACGTGCGGGCAGAGACGCTGGATGACGCGATGGCCCTGATCACCCAGGCGATCGAAAATCGTAAACCGCTCTCCGTCGGATTGCTTGGCAACGTGGCGGAAATTCTTCCGCAAATGCTGGAAAGGGGCATTCGCCCTGATGCCCTGACAGACCAGACATCCGCGCATGACCCGGCAAACGGCTACCTGCCCATCGGCTGGACCGTCGAGCAATGGATGGAGCGGCGCAAGGCCGACCCGGCCGCGGTTGCTCGGGCCGCGGAGGACTCCATCGCTCTGCACGTTCGTGCCATGCTGGAATTCCAGAAACTGGGAATACCGACTTTTGACTACGGCAACAACATACGCCAGGTCGCGCTTGATCACGGCGTCAGCAATGCCTTCGATTTCCCCGGGTTTGTGCCGGCTTATGTGCGGCCGTTGTTTTGCCGCGGTGTGGGGCCCTTTCGCTGGGCGGCCTTATCCGGAGACCCGGAGGATATTTACAAAACGGATGCGAAGGTAAAGGAACTCATTCCCGATGATCACCACCTGCATAACTGGCTGGACGCGGCGCGGGAGCGAATCCATTTCCAGGGTTTGCCGGCGCGAATCTGCTGGGTCGGTCTCGGCCAGCGGCACCGGCTGGGCCTGGCATTCAACGAGATGGTGCGCAACGGCGAACTCAAGGCGCCGGTGGTGATCGGCCGGGATCATCTGGACAGCGGCTCGGTCGCAAGCCCGAACCGCGAAACGGAAGCGATGCGCGACGGTTCGGATGCCGTGTCCGACTGGCCGTTGTTGAACGCGCTGCTGAATACGGCGAGCGGCGCAACCTGGGTATCGTTTCATCATGGCGGTGGCGTCGGCATGGGGTATTCGCAGCATGCCGGGCTGGTCATCGTGTGCGACGGCAGCGCCGCCGCGGACGAGCGCATTGGACGAGTCCTGTGGAACGACCCGGCAACCGGCGTGATGCGTCATGCCGATGCGGGTTACGAGGACGCGATCGACTGCGCGCGGGAGCATGGCTTGAAGCTGCCGATGATCGGCCGCGAGGAGTAAGGCAGTGAGTAAGATTGAAATTGGCACGTCACCACTGGATCTCAAGACGCTGCGCTTGTGCTGGGAATCCGTCATCAAGGTTGCGCTGAATGCGGAGGCGCGCGCTGCGGTTGCTGACTCGGCCGGCGCGATCAAGCGGGTACTCGCCGAAGGACGCACCGTATACGGCCTGAATACCGGCTTCGGGCAACTGGCGCAGGTGCATGTCGACGATCGCGATCTCGAAAAGCTGCAGGAGAATCTCGTCAAGTCGCATGCGGTTGGCGTCGGTCCGGAGCTGGACGGAGACTGTGTGCGACTGCTCATGGTCAGCAAGCTGCAGGGACTGACGCGCGGTTTTTCGGGCGTCACGCCGGCGCTCATCGACCACCTGGTGGCGGTGATCAATGCCGAGATTTTGCCGTGCATACCGGGAAAAGGATCGGTTGGCGCCAGCGGCGACCTGGCCCCGCTTGCCCACATGGCGGGCGCGCTGCTGGGCTATGGGGAGGTCATGCATCACGGTGAGCGCCTGCCGGCGACCACGGCCCTCGCGGCGGCCGGGCTCGAGCCGATTCGGCTGCGACCCAAAGAAGGACTGGCCCTGCTAAACGGCACGCAGGTGTCGACCGCACTCGCGCTGGCGGCCGCTTTTCGCACGGAGAATATCCTGGCGGCGGCACTGGTCAGCGGTGCGCTGTCGGTCGATGCCGTCAAGGGCAGCGATACGCCGTTTGATCCGCGCATTCAGGCCGTGCGCGGTCAGGCGGGCCAGGTCGAGGTCGCCCGGATTCTTCGCAAACTGCTGCGAAACAGTGAAATTCGCCAGTCGCACGCGGACTGCGAAAAGGTCCAGGATCCCTATTCGATTCGCTGCCAGCCGCAGGTCGTTGGTGCCTGCCTGGATGTGCTGCGGCATGTATCCTCGGTGCTGGCCATCGAAGCGAATGCCGTGACGGATAATCCGCTGGTATTTGCCGCCGATGGGGAAATTCTTTCAGGCGGAAATTTCCATGCGGAACCGGTAGCTTTTGCGGCGGATTACCTCGCCCTGGCCATCGCCGAACTCGGCGCCCTGTCGGAGCGGCGCATGGCGTTGCTGATGGACGCGCACCTGAGCGGCCTGCCGGCGTTTCTCGTCAAGCAAAGCGGACTCAACTCGGGCTTCATGATGGCGCAGGTCACCGCGGCCGCGCTGGCGTCAGAAAACAAATCGCTGGCGCATCCTGCCAGCGTCGACAGCCTGCCGACATCCGCAAACCAGGAAGACCATGTCAGCATGTCGACCTATGCCGGGTTGCGGCTGCACACGATGCTCGACAACGTGGCGAATATTATCGCCATCGAATTGCTGGCGGCGACCCAGGGCATTGAGTTTCACCGCCCGAACCGCTCTTCGCCAGCGCTCGAGAAAGTGGTTCAGAGTATTCGCCAGCTGTCACCGAGTTACGACGAAGACCGCTCCCTGTCTTCGGACATCGGCAAAGTGGCCGCGTTTGTCAACGCAGGCGGCTTGCTTGAATACGCCAAAGAAATACTGCCCAGCCAGTCATGAGTGACAGCGACTGCTTCGATTTTCATGCCGGCGCATCGCCGCTGCTCGTCAGTATTCCGCATGACGGACAGGCGTTGCCGGCAGACATCGCAGAAGCGATGACACCGGCGGCTCGAGCGCTGCCGGATACCGACTGGCATGTGCGCAGACTTTATGAGTTTGCTGCGCGCGGCGGCGCCAGCGTGATTGCCGCACGCTATTCCCGCTACGTCGTGGATCTGAACCGGCCTGCCGATGACGCCGACCTGTATCCGGGCCAGGCGGGCACTGGCCTGTGCCCGGTAAGCACGTTTTCGGGTGAGGCTATTTATACGGGCGACTATGTGCCGCCGGTGGCGGCAAGAGTCGAGCGCTACTGGCAGCCCTATCACGACAGACTCCAGCTGGAACTGGAAAATATTCGGCAGCGGCACGGTTACGCGCTGCTCTGGGATGCCCATTCCATCCTGAGCCAGGTACCGCGATTGTTTGCTGGACGATTACCCGATCTGAACCTGGGGACAAACAGCGGGCAAAGCTGCTCCGCGGTGATCGAATCTGCGCTCGTCGACGTCTTGCGGAGGCAGTCAGACTACAGCTGGATCGCCAATGGCCGGTTCAGAGGCGGCTATATCACGCGGCACTATGGCTCTCCGGCAACCAATATTCATGCCGTGCAACTCGAACTCACGCAATGCAATTACATGGACGAGGAGACGGGCGCTTACGTAGCGGAGAGAGCCACGCAACTTGCCGCGTGCGTCCGTTCACTGCTGGAGACTTTGCAACGTGCGGCTGCGACAGCGTATGTCTCGCGGCGCTGAGCCCGCAAAAAGAAGGCGCAATTGCGGCGACAGTCCGGTTAAAATGGCAAACATGCTTACTGGTTCGCGCAACAGGCGAACAGCTTAAATGGAAAGGTGGACCTTGTGATGAAAAACCTGATTCGAATCGTGATAGCCGTTGTCGCTGTGCTTTCGCTTGGCATGTCGACGAGTTTCGCCAAATCCGGCGTTGAAATAGACGTGGCGGTCAACGAGGCGATCGCCGCCTTCAAGAAGGACGTGAATGGCTCCGAAGTATTCCTCAAACATGCCGCGGGCTTGCTGGTATTCCCGAAGGTGTACAAGGTCGGCCTGGGCATCGGTGCGGAGTACGGGGAGGGTGCGCTCAGGGTCGGCGGAAAGACGGTCGATTACTACAGCACCGCGGGGGGTTCATTCGGCCTGCAATTGGGCGCACAGGCAAAAACCATCGTCATTGCATTCATGACCACGGATTCACTGCAGAAATTTCGTGACAGCGCGGGATGGAAAGTCGGAGTCGACGGGTCTGTCGCGCTGATCGACCTCGGCGCCGGAAAAACCATCGATACGGCCAATATCAAGGATCCCGTGGTTGGCTTCGTGTTTGGCAGCAAGGGGCTGATGTACAACCTGACGCTGGAAGGCACCAAGTTTTCAAAGCTCGACAAGAGTAAGTAATGGCAGCCGGCGGCCCTGAACGCCAATGAGCGGAAAGACCGAGGCAGGCAAAAAAGATCGCAAAAAAAAACCGGGCGTACGCACCAGGCTGAAGGAGCGTGGTAGCGACATTGCCGATCTCGGGCGTACGGCGATCCATCAGCCGCGGGACGTGCCACAGAAAGTCGGCGGCATGTTCGGCAAGTCAGTACGGGACATGTACCGCGCGCGCGGTGGCGGCTTCTATGCCTGCGGCTTCGTCATTTCCTTCCTGTTGCTGGAAGCGCGCACGCTTGCCGATGACCTCTTTTCCAGCAGTGGTGTCGGCGATTTCATCAGTGGGCAATTGTTCGAATGGGTATTGCGCTTCGCGCTGGATTCGCTCGGCAACACGATCCAGGCCCTGATCTGGCCCGTCACCGTGATCGCATGGTCGCCACCTTTCGGCATTGCCGGGCTGGCCGTTGGCTATATCGTATTTCGCCAATACATCAAGGAGCCACTCGGCCTGTGGCTGTTCGGTGAGGAGGACACGAGCGAGAGCGGGGATTAGGAATTTTCCAGCATCTCCTGCTGCTGCTTCTCGCGCCGTTCAAAGCCTTCCTGCCATTCCGTGCGATGCGTTGCCGGCATGATTTCGACAGCGGTCACCTTGTACTCCGG
>DATCZF010000163.1:0-2504 GCA_036526055.1 Woeseiaceae bacterium | reverse complement strand
CGCAAAACTGCCGTAGATCATGATCTCGCCAAGGTAATTGGGGTGGCGCACGTAGCGGTGCATGCCGTCCGTGATCAGGCCTTTTTGCAGGCGCAACGTGAAATACTTCTGTGCGTCCGCGGCGATCATGATGGCAGAGCCCGTGATGCACAGGCTGATGCAAAGGCAATACCAGGCAAAATCAGGCAGCGGATAGTCAGGCTGCGACACGCCGGACACCAGCAGCCATCCGAACACCCAATACCAGCCCAGGACTCCCATGAAAGCGTTGATTCCGCCACCAATGGTCACGCGCCGCTGCCAGTTCGGGTCCGGAAACGCGGTGTCCTTCAGTATCCAGACCAGGCCGTAGCTGCCCTGCATGGCCGTGTAGACCCACGCGGCGGTTGAGGTATTGCCGTACCAGGCGATCAGCGCCAGCAAAAACAAGAACGTCCCCGCCTTCTGGAAATTAATTATCCAGGCGAGCTTCCACGGCCGCGGCCCGCCCAGGCAATCGATAACGAGGTAGTCGGTGATGCGGCGCATCGCCTGCGCCCAGCCAGGCGCCTCGTAAGGCGTCGATAAACCGGTGGCTGTTGGATCAGAAGTAACCATGACGATCTCCGGTCTTTACTGGTAGACCCGAACCCAGTCGACGTACATGTACTGTGGGAATCGTGTCGTGTCATCAGCCGGACCCGCGCTTCTGCCGCCGACCGCGATGTTCAGGAGGATGAAAAATGGCTCGTGGAACTCCGAGAATTCATCCGAAGAAATAGATGTCGATGCGAATTTCATGCCGTCGACAAACCACTGAATGCTGTCAGCGTCCCACTCTATCTCGAAGACATGAAAATTGTCGGCGAACTTGCCCTGCTTAAGCTTGGTGGGAATCGCTCCCATTTTCGCACGCGCGCCTGACTTGCCGGCATAGTGAATATTGGCTTCCACCACTGCGTTGTCTCGCGAGCCGTACATCTCAAGAATGTCGATTTCACCGGCCTGCGGCCAGGGCGTGTCGCCACCGTTCTCGTCGATACTGGCACCCAACATCCAGAATGCCGGCCAGATACCGTGACCGAACGGAAGCTGTATCCGCGCAGCAATCTTACCGTACCTCCAGCCGTCCTCAGGCAAGGTGTGCAGCCGGGCCGATGTGTATTGATCGGGGCCATGAGAGTCACTTTCATGAATCGCCTTGATGACCAGGCAGCCATTGTCGATGTAAGCGTTTGAGCTGCTGTCCGTGTAGCGCTGCCATTCTGCGTTGAAACGTCCGGCATCGAGGACCTGGCGTTTCCATTTCGCCGGATCGAGAGTTTTGTCCTGGAACTCGTCTGACCAGACCAGTTGCCAGCCCGGACCCGGTCGATAGGTATCGTTTTCAAGATTGGCCGCCGGGTACTGCACAGGGCGTTCCCCTGCTGTCGCAGCACCGGCGTCGCAGTCTGACATGGCAAGAAGCAGCAATAACGGGGGGGCGAGAATACTCGGCGTTATCCTGATCATACGGGCGAAAATACAGTCAAAGAGCCGAATAGCCAAACGGAAAAAAACAACTGGAAGCACTGCGGTACTAACGCAGGTGTCCGACCGGCATCAGCGCGAGCGGCACGTGATCCTCGGGCAGACCCAGAACCTCTTGAACTTCCGCATCCTGGAATGCGCCGACAATGACGGTACCGAGGTTTCGTGCTACCGCCTGCAGGTAAACGTTTTGCGCGGCATGGCCGACTTCGATGTGCGTGTAGCGGCGCGCTCGCTGACCGTACTTCCTGGCGCTGCGTTCGTAGACACCGGCAAAGAGCAAAACGACCGGGGCGCGACGAACCCAGGACTGATCGAGCGCGGCTGCCGCCAGCGCATTGCGTAAGTCCCCGTCCGCCATGTGCCGAAGTCGATGTCCCTCGGACCGGTAGTGATACACGCCGGCCGGCAGCGAATCGACGTTTCCGGCGACGAGGTACAGTTCCAACGGATAGAGCGCACCCGCAGACGGAGCCGTACGGCCTCCGTCTCTCGACGTTACACCCTGCGCCGCCCAGAGAAGTTGCGCGATATCGTCCAGCGATAACGACTGCTTCGAAAACTCCCGCACCGAGCGTCGCTCGTGGATTGCCGCCTCCAGCGCTACGTCACCGTCAGATGACGGTGACGGAAGGTCGATGTCCAGGTTGCGTTCCATACTAAAGGCGTTCCAGCCTGACGCGAGGCTCAGGAAGATAATTGCTATCCGCAGCGCAGTTTTCATTACGGTCAAATACCTACATAGGCCTGTCCTCGATATCATACGCCGTCGTTCGCAGGATCCAGGAACCTTGGGCGCGTGGCGACAAAGTCACCGCCACCAACTTGGCAGGGATCCTGCCTTTTATCTTTTGTGGACCCCCCCGCAATCGTGTATCTTTTTACATATTGCGTGATGAACCCGTGACCTGGCTCACAGTCCTTCGGGACACGCCGGTCTACATTAACCCCTTGATTCTCCGATGGCATTCAGTGACGTGACGAGACTACTCAAG
>DATCZF010000162.1:0-3076 GCA_036526055.1 Woeseiaceae bacterium | reverse complement strand
TGACGGCGGGCCCGGACAGCTGGCGCCACAGGAAGCTGAGCGAGTCGCCGTCCGGGTCGCTCGAGCCTGTGCCATTCAGCACAACCCGCGCTTCCGCCGTAACGGACTGGTCATTACCGGCATTGGCATCAGGCGCCTGGTTGTCGATTATTCTCAGGGTGAAGGTATCGTTGGCGCCGAGAGACAATCCCTGCGCATTTTCCAGGCTCAGTGAGACATATTCCTCGGCCTCGCTTTCGCTATCCTCAAGGATTGCAAATTCAATGGTCCGCGGGCTCGCGTCACCGTCCGCCCACGAGAGTGTGCCGCTGGTCACTCCGGAGTAGTCCAGCGACTCATCGGCGGTAAAGCTGCCGAGCGCATAATCGACGCTGGCATTGCCGACTGCCGAGCCTGTGCGCTGGACGACGGCCATGGCGTAATCGTCGTTTCTCTCGCTCACAATGATTTCCGCCTGCCAGAAGCCGGCGCTGCCGGCCGAGCCGGCGTCGCTGATGTAGACGTGCGCAATGTTATCGGCAACGAGAGTCGCACCTCCCCGGGGATTGGCCAGTCGCACGATCAGTTGCTCGAGGGCTTCGGTTTCTGCGTCGGCGTTCAGCGGAATTGCGATGACTTTGTCGGCACTGTCGCCATCCGCCCACTCCAGGATTCCGCTGGTGGCCACGAAGTCAGTGGATTGCGTGCTTGCCGGAATCAGTTCCCAGGCAACACTGACCGCACCGGAACTGCCAGCCGTGCGCTGAACCTGCAATTCGGCACTGCCGCCCTCATCGGCAGCAGCAAATGGCTGACGAAAGCTCAGTGAGCCCGCTGCCACCGTCAGCGTGTTGTCACGGACCAGGTACAGGCCCGTGTCGATATCGCTGATACCGATCACGCCGCTTGGCAGGAAGGGGTAAACGCCCCATGCGCCGACGAAGCTGGCGGCATTAGAGAACGGATAGGTGTCGATGAAGCCGGCACTGACCGGGTTCGACGGGTTGCTGATGTCGAGAATGCTGAGGCCGCGACTGTAATTTGACATGTAGTAGCGGTTGCCGCGAACGAAGCCGTTATGGTCGATGGCACGGGTTGGACCTGTCCAGATGCCCCTGGCGACAGGATTACGCAGGTCGGAAATGTCGAATACGCGCAATGTGGTGTTTAGCCCCACCTGTTGTTCGTCGAGTTCGTCCTTCAAAAATACGTACTGTTTGTCTTCTGACCACCAGCCGGAGTGCGTGTATCGGGCGTTCTCATAAGTTGTTGAGCTCAATCGGGACAACGCCTGGGCATCGCTGATGTTCCAGATGTCGAGGGTCGTCTCGTTGAAATCGAGCAGCACGGTGCATTTGCCGTTCGTCGCCTGGCATTGGGTGGTCGCACGATCGTCGCTGATTAGAATCGAGGACACATCGTGCACGTAATCGGGACGCGTGGCGCTGGACAGATAATCCGGTGCCATGGGATCCTCCAGACCATACAGCCGAAATTCTCCGGCACTGCGATTTGCGCCGGCCAAGACCACGCTCGGCGTCTCGCCCAGCAGGGGCAGACCGGTGGCGTAGTCCGTATTCGCCAGATACACGTTGTGTGCGGCCCCGATATCGGTCGAGTAGTCCAGTCTGCTGACCCGCAGGGGCAGCTCGCGCAGATCGATGACGAACAGGCCGTCAGTGGAACCGTCGGCGGTCACGTAGGCAAATGCATTCCAGCGCCCGTTGGCAGCGTCATAGTCCTGGTAGACCTTGACGTCTCGCCATACCGTATTACGGCCGCCAATGAAGCCTACTTCGCGCGGCGCAGCCGGGTCGGTGACGTCAATCACTGCGGTGCCGGTGTTGTAGCCGACGATGATGTATTCGCGAAAAGTGTTGAGATCGAGGAAGCCCCAGATGTCGGCTGTCTGCGACGGGGATCCGCTGATCGCGGGCAGGGAAAGATGCGCGAGGAGCTCCACACCATCACAGTCGAGGCCGCCCGTCGTACCGTCGACACAGGGCGCGCCGCTTATTCCTGCCTTCAGCGAGTCGTAGATACCCAGATACTTGTCGGCCTCGGCTGCAGCTGCACCGTCAATTCCTTTGCGGTCCGCAATGACCTTGAACCCTCTGGGCGCCAGTTGTTCCCGATATCGCGCCGGAACGCCAACCAGTGTCGTGGTTGCCGTCCTGTCGTTTGCCGTATTCGCTGGCGTTACGAAGCCGCCGCGAATTTCCACCAGGCCGGTGACGATCTGGATCAGTTCTTCCGCACTGGCAACCTCGTAGGTTCCCGCGCCGACATATACCTTGCCGTGCTTGCCGGCAAACTGGAGGGCGTAAGCAATCGTTTGGCAGGGTGCGGATTGGGCATCACAATGTCCCGAGTCCTGGCCGTCCGATGACACATAAAACTTATCGCCATCGCCTGAATGAGCAAATGCCAGCGCTCCTCCAAAAAACAGCAGGATTGCCGCCATTGGCAGCATGAGTGGTTTGGTGTGCCGGTACATCCTGTTTTCCCCCGCTTGTTCAATTGACGCTGATGCCAGATCGCAGACTAGCAAATATCACGGTAGCCTGCTGCAACCCGAGGGCTACCTCGTCCTATTGACCGACGAGGGTAATCATCGGTTCCCCGAACGAGCGCTGCAAGCTTGCGAAGCAGGGGAGCAGCCCGAATAATGCGAGACCTTGGCAGTATTTCTTTGACGGGCTACGTTGCTTGCGGGGGAAACACGATTGACGGAAAAAAAGCACGCGCTGGAGTTTCGGGCGGGTCCTGGGGCCTACGATGAGATTCGCAGCCGCGGGTTGTCCCTGGCGAGCGTCGGCACGATTCTCGGAGCTTCAGGCGGTCCGAAATGGCTGGTTTTAAGCCAGCTTGACCGGGTTTTGGCGCAAAGGGTATTGCCGGCTTTGCGCGCGCCGGTCCACCTGCTCGGGTCATCCATCGGTGCCTGGCGCTTTGCCTGCTATGGGCAGGCTGATCCGGTTGCGGCAATTGCCAGGTTCGAGGATGCCTACATCAGGCAGACCTATTCGGCGAGTCCGGACGTGGCGGAAATCACCGCAAAAAGTCGTGAAATCCTGTGCACGATTCTTGGGGCACA
>DATCZF010000161.1:0-5531 GCA_036526055.1 Woeseiaceae bacterium | reverse complement strand
CCAGCTGGGCAGGCCGGAAGAGGCAATAGAGCATTTCACGAACTTCGCACGGCGCCACCCGGCCCTTGCGGTCGACATGCTGTATGCCCGCGGTCAGGTCAATGCAAGTATGGGTAACTATGCCGACGCCCTGGCTGATTTCGACCGGGTCGTGCGTATCGTGCCGGACGATGAGGGCGCGTTGCTGGGCCGGGCTGAACTCCAGTTGCGCATGGACAACCTGGAAGCGGCATTGACCGACTACAGGCTGGCGGCAAAGCGCTTTCCGGACAGTGCCGTATCGCTGAATGCGCTGGGCTATACGCTGGCAGACCGAACCACGGAATTTGCCGAGG
The DNA here is from genome assembly GCA_036526055.1 of Woeseiaceae bacterium. Lineage (GTDB taxonomy): Bacteria > Pseudomonadota > Gammaproteobacteria > Steroidobacterales > Woeseiaceae > JAHEFE01. The sequence continues at coordinate 5,196 of DATCZF010000161.1, read as the reverse complement.
CGTATCGACTGATTCGGCGAGCGCTGGAGCTGGATCCAAAAAGTCCGGCAATCATCGACAGCCATGGCTGGGTATTGTTTCGGCAAGGCAAGTTTGAGGCGGCGCTGGCCGAGCTGGAGCGGGCCTACGACCTCATGAAGGATGCCGAGATCGCGGCGCATATCATCGAAGTGCTGTGGAACCTTGACCGCGAAGAGGATGCGGTCGCATTCATGGCACAGGCTGATATTGATTACCCGAACAATATGCGGCTGGCTGAGTTGCGCGAGCGACTCCTTAACGATGGCGACTGAGAGCCGCACTTTCCGCACGGTTGGCATAGCACTGCCGCTTTTCGCGATTAGCTTTCTCGCGGCCTGCGCTCCGCAGTCCGTGCGGCAACTGCCCGTCTTCACCAGCTGGGAAGAACGCAGCCAGATTCTTGGCGATATGCAGGACTGGGAGTTCCGTGGCCGTCTCGGTGTTCGTACGGCGGATGACGGGTTCAACGGCAAGGTGCAGTGGCAACAGCAGGCCAGCGATTACAATGCGCAGATTAGCGGCCCTGTAGGTATTGGCACGCTGCAAATCAGCGGAAGCCAGGATCTGGTGCGATTGGAAGATCAGGATGGCCAGCTTACGGTGTTGACCAGTCCTGAGGCCGACCTTGAAGCCCTGTATGGCTGGAAACTGCCAGTGAACAGCTTGCGATTCTGGGCCCTGGGAATCCCTGACCCGAAAAGCCTTGCGACGACGCTCGTGGTCGACGAGCGCGGGCTGTTAACCGTACTGGTGCAAAATGGCTGGCGCATCGAGTACCCGGACTACCGCCCCTTTGCAGGCCAGCCCATGCCTCGAAGGCTCGTAGCGACAGCAGGAGATGCGCGGGTTGTGCTCGTATTCGACAATTGGGTATTCAAATAAAGGGCTTCGCGCCGTTCGCGTTGACACCTCCGGTGCCGGCTATCACAATTGCGCCCGACAAAAGAGTGTCCGTGCTGAATTTGCAGTCAACGCGCAATAGCGCCTCCATTTGCGCTTTCAGTGCCGGTCTGATGGGGTGTAGCCAAGTGGTAAGGCAACGGGTTTTGATCCCGTCATGCGCAGGTTCGAATCCTGCCACCCCAGCCATATTTTTCGGGGGTCCGGCCTGACCGGCCGGGCTATCCGCAAGAACTCGGTCGTAGCCAAACAGGTAGGAGACAGCGGTGGAACTGCCAACGATGGCGATCTTTACGGGGAATGCCAATCCCCAACTGGCGGCGGACATCTGCCGTCACCTGCGTTTGCCGCTGGCAAAGGCGCATGTCGGAAAATTCAGCGATGGCGAGGCCAACGTCGAAATTCTCGAGCATATCCGCGGGCGGGAAACCTTTATCGTCCAGTCCACCAGTCCGCCGACGGCCGAACACCTGATGGAACTCCTGGTAATGGTCGATGCCTGCCGGCGCGCTTCGGCCGCCCGGATCACGGCAGTCATTCCCTATTTCGGTTATGCGCGCCAGGACCGGCGTCCGCGTGCCGCACGCGTGCCGATCACGGCAAAACTGGCCGCCAAACTGATCGGCGCAGCGGGTGTTGATCGAGTGCTGACGGTGGACCTGCATGCTGACCAGATCCAGGGGTTTTTCGACGTTCCGGTAGATAATGTGTATGCGTCGCCCATCCTGCTGGGCGATGTCTGGAAGCAGAAGTACGACAGGATGGTGGTGGTATCGCCCGACGTTGGCGGCGTGGTTCGAGCCCGTGCCCTGGCGAAACGCCTGGATGATGCGGAGCTGGCGATCATCGACAAACGTCGCGCCAGGGCCAACCAGTCCGAAGTCATGAATATCATCGGCGAGGTGCGGGGCAAGTCATGCGTCATGATCGATGACATGGTCGATACTGCCGGCACGCTGTGTCATGCCGCCCAGGCGCTCAAGGATCGGGGCGCCCTCAACGTTGCGGCCTACATCACCCACCCCGTATTGTCCGGACCGGCCGTATCGCGGATTAACGAATCGGCGCTGGACGAATTGGTGGTCACGGATACGATCCCGCTGAACGCAGAAGCAAGGGCTTGCAACAGGATTCGGCAATTATCGACGGCTGAACTCCTTGCCGAGACGATGCGGCGCATCAGCCACGACGAATCCGTCAGCTCGCTATATCTCGACTAGGTTACGGAAAATCCTGAAAAAACTGCCTTCCGGGAGTTTTTTCGCCGGCAACTTTGCGCTATGATGCGCGCCCGCCCAGCCAAGTAAGCCTTTGCACCCGGGGTGCAGGGGCGCACGTAATTGGGGGGTCATGCCCGGCTGGTCGCGGCCGGGAAGAGAAGCGCCGGGTTGTCCGGCAATAACTGAAATCAATCGGAGAGTACTCATGTCTGAGGAATTCGACCTGATTGCGGAATTCCGCGAAGACCAGGGGAAAGGTGCGAGCCGCCGCCTGCGTCATGCCGGAAAAGTTCCCGCAATCCTTTATGGGGCCGGCCGACCGCCGCGCCTGATCACGCTGGACCACAACAAGGTCCTGCAACAACTGGAACACGAGTCGTTCTATTCGAGCGTCCTGAGCATCAAGGTGGGCGATAAGGTCCAGGCCGCGATCGTCAAGGACGTGCAGCGTCACCCATCCAAGCGACGGGTGCTGCACATGGATTTCCAGCGCATCGTTGCAGACGAGAAGATTCGCATGAACGTGCCGATCCACTTCGTTGGCGAAGACGTTGCCATCGGCGTCAAGCAGGGTGGTGGTGTTGTTTCTCACCTGATGTCGGACGTCGAAGTAACCTGTCTGCCGAAACACCTGCCTGAGTTCCTGACCATCGACGTGTCGAACCTGGGGCTTGATGAAATGATCCACCTGTCCGGTATCGAATTACCGGAAGGCGTCGAGATCCCGATGTTGGCCCAGGGGCCCGATCACGACCACGCGGTCGTCTCGATTCATCGTGCGAAGAAGGTTGTCGAGGAAGACGAATCTGCAGAGGCGGCAGAAGTCGTGGCGCAACCGGAAGCCGAGGAAAAAACCGAGGAATCCGGCGAAGAATAAGCGCGCTGCACGAGTCAATGAAAGGCCGCCGCGAGGCGGCCTTTTTTATGCGAAAGCAACCCGAGCACGACTGCGATATTGCGGCAACAAACTGCTAACATAGCGCCCCTATGAGTGCCCATCTGACAATGATTGCCGGGCTAGGCAACCCCGAAGACCGGTATGCGCGAACGCTGCACAATGCCGGGTTCTGGTTTGCAGACGAAATGGCGCGCCGGGCGGGAGCGAGCTTCAAGTACGAGAAACGCTTTGATGCGGAAATCTGCAGGGCGCAAATCGGCTCCGAGGAAGTCTGGCTTGCCAAGCCTCAGAGTTACATGAACAACAGCGGCGGCCCGATTCGTGCGTTGCTCGATTACTACCGATTGAATATCGGCCAGTTGCTGGTCGCGCATGACGACCTCGACCTGCCGCCGGGAGCCGCGCGCCTGAAGGTTGGCGGTGGCCACGGCGGCCACAATGGCTTGCGGGACATCATGCAACATGCCGGCAATGACTTTATGCGCCTGCGGCTGGGAATTGGTCATCCGGGGGACAAAAGCCAGGTCACAGCCTACGTGCTCAAGCGCGGCACGGCCGAGGTCGAAGCAGCGGTCGAGCAGGCCGTCGGCGAAGCGGCAGACGTCATGTCGCTGCTGCTGGAACAGGGACTCGAGAAGGCGATGAACCGGTTACATACATCGGGGTCGTCAGACTAGGGAATTGAATGCGGCCTGGCCGCCATGTGAACCAAGAAGATTTTATGGCAATCAAGTGTGGCATAGTCGGGCTGCCGAACGTGGGCAAGTCCACGCTGTTCAACGCGCTGACCGCAGCAGAAATCGCGGCGGAGAATTACCCCTTTTGCACGATCGAGCCGAACGTCGGCGTGGTGCCGGTGCCGGATCCGCGGTTGCAAAAACTGGCGGCGATCGTCAAGCCGCAAAAGGTGATTCCGACCGCTATGGAGTTCGTCGATATTGCCGGGCTGGTCGCCGGTGCGTCGAAAGGCGAAGGGCTGGGCAACCAGTTCCTGGCGAACATTCGCGAAACCAATGCCATTGCGCATGTGGTTCGCTGTTTCGAGAACGATGACGTGACGCATGTCAGTGGCCGCATCAATCCACTGGACGACATCGATACGATCAATACGGAACTGGCGCTGGCCGACCTGGAGTCGGTGGAAAAGCAGTTGTACAAAGCGGAAAAGAACGCCAAGACCAATGAGAAAACCGCACTGGCTTATCGCGATGTGCTGCGCAGGATGAAAGCGCATCTCGATGAGGGTAAGCCTGTCCGCTCGTTGCTGCTGGATGATGTGGAGCGTAGCCTGGTGCGTGACGTACAGTTGCTGACATCCAAGCCGGTGCTGTACATCGCCAACGTCGACGAACAGGGATTTGCCAACAACCCGCATCTCGATGCCGTCCGTGAGCTGGCAAAGAGCGAAGGTTCGGAAGTCGTTGCCATTTGTGCCGCGATCGAAGCCGAAATCGCTCAACTTGACGATGCCGACAAAACCGAGTTTCTCGAAGACCTGGGCCTGGACGAGCCGGGCCTGGACAAGGTCATACGCAGCGCCTATCGATTGCTCGGATTGCAGACGTTTTTTACGGCGGGGCCCAAGGAGGTTCGCGCCTGGACTACCCGGGTCGGGGCCACGGCGCCAAAATCTGCGGCGGAGATTCACACGGATTTTGAAAAGGGCTTCATTCGCGCCGAGGTCATCGCCTATGACGACTATATTGCGCATAACGGTGAACACGGGGCGAAAGACGCCGGTCGCCTGCGCCTGGAAGGCAAGGATTACATCGTGCAGGAAGGCGATGTCATGCATTTTCGTTTCAATGTCTGAGATGCGCCTGTAAAATTCATTGCAAAGCAGATAGTTACCGCGACGGCTTGCATTTGGCTTGACAGCGCGGGAGGGGCAAAGGAAAATTCCCGCCCCCTGACGATAGCGTCCAGGATCTGGTGATGTAGCTCAGATGGTCAGAGCGACGGACTCATAACCCGTAGGTCGGTGGTTCAATTCCACCCATCACCACCAAACAAAACAATAGGGCCCGACGGGCCCTATTTTTTTGTTTTGTCGAAGCGGAGTTGAACCACCGAAGGTGGTTCACAAATCGGCAGGATTGCCGATTTGGACGCGCTTGAGCGCCCGAGCGAAGCGAGGGTGGCGGCCAGGGATGGCCG
>DATCZF010000160.1:0-9113 GCA_036526055.1 Woeseiaceae bacterium | reverse complement strand
TTTCTTTTTTGAACCTGGTCGGGGTGAGAGGATTGGATTCGGGCCTTCGGGCCCTCACCCTCGCGTTGCTCGGGCGCACTTCGTGCGTCGTGATTGGCTGCGCAAATCGCTGAACCTCGGTTCGGTTCCAATTCCCCTCCCAGGCCCAAAAAAACAAAAGGCCCCAACATTTGTGAGGGCCTTTTGTTTTTGGAACCTGGTCGGGGTGAGAGGATTTGAACCTCCGGCCCCTGCCTCCCGAAGGCAGTGCTCTACCAGGCTGAGCTACACCCCGTAATTTTTCAGATCTAGGATCGGCGGTTGACCGCGAATTCAGCGATGACGATCAATGCCTGCTTGTATTCCGACTCGGGTATGTCGGACAGGGCATCGATCGCGGCATCGGCCGCCTCTTTCGCGCGCGCCGCAGTGTACTCAAGCGCGCCCGTCGATTCAATCACTTGCTGAATTTCATGCAGTTTTTCCAGGCCTCCAACACGAATCGCTTCGCGAATCATTGCCTTGTCGGCGTCGCCAGCCTTGCTCATCGCATAGATCAGCGGCAGCGTGGTTTTGCCTTCCGCCAGGTCATCGCCGAGATTCTTGCCAAGCTCGGTTGCGCTGGCTCCATAGTCCAGTGCGTCATCCACCAATTGAAATGCAGTACCCAGCTGCTGACCGTAAGTGATCATCGCCTCAATATCTGCTGTATCGCGATTCGCCAATACTGCTGCAATCTGCGCGCCGGCTTCGAACAGGCGTGCTGTTTTGCGATAAATGACCATGCGGTAATCCTGCTCGCCAAGGTCCGGGTCATGCACGTTCATGAGCTGCATTACTTCGCCGGCAGCGATGGTATTGGTGGCGTCTGCCAGGATACGCATGACCTCCATGCGCCCGATATCCACCATCATCTGGAAAGCCCGGGAGTAAAGGAAGTCACCCACCAGGACGCTGGCCTGGTTGCCAAATACGGTATTGGCGGTATCCCGTCCGCGGCGTCGTTCCGAGTGATCCACGACATCGTCGTGCAATAAAGTCGCCGTATGAATGAATTCGACGATGGCTGCAGCGTGAATGTGATGGGGACCGGTATAACCGAGGGCCCTGGCTGCCAGGAGTACCACGAGCGGCCGCAGGCGCTTGCCACCACTGGTGACGATGTATTCGGATACCTGCGAGACTAACAGAACGTCGCTTTTCAGGCTCTGGCGGATCAATTCATCCACGGCCGCCATATCGAGCTTCGCGAGTTCCTTGGCGCTGTCCAACGAAATGCTGATCGGTGCTACTCTGTCGGTTAAATAAGACTGCGCATAATGCCTGAATCGAGGCTATTTGGCGACCCGCGACTGTCCGAAAACGGGCAAAATAGCCACCGCGCAAGCTATTGAAATAAAAGTAGGATTTAGTACCCGTTGGCGTTGACCCGAGGGGCACAACTCTATAAAATTCCCGCTCTTTTGAGGGACCGGGCTCAGGCTGAGCTGCGCTCAGTACTGAAAAACCTCAAAAATCTTCTTAATTCTTAGTGGGTTGCAAGGGTTGCGGCCTGCAAATTGGAGTTCAAAACGATGTATGCGGTTTTTCGCTCTGGCGGTAAACAATATAGAGCGAGTGAGGGCGATCGCCTGAAGCTCGAGAAAATCGATGCCGAGGCTGGCGCCAACGTTGAATTTGACCAGGTTTTGCTCGTAGGTGAGGGCAGCGCAGTCAAGGTCGGCACGCCCTTGCTGGCTGGCAGCGTGGTCAAGGCCAAGGTTCTTGCCCAGGGCAAGAGCCGCAAAGTTCCGGTGGTAAAGTTCAAACGGCGCCAGAACTATCTGCGGCAGGGTACGCATCGACAGTTCTTCACCGAGGTTGAGATAACCAGCATCGGCGCAGCCAAAGCGGCCAGGAAGGCCGATGAGGCGCCGGCAGAAGCCACCGCCCCTGAAGCGCCTGCCAAGAAAAAGGCGACGAAAAAGGCGGCAGCAAAAAAGACCAGTGCCAAGAAAGCCAGCGTAAAGAAAGCGCCGGCCAAAAAGACGGCCAAGAAAGCGGCGGCAAAGAAGGACGCCGAATAGATTCAGGAAGGATGACGTCGTCAGGGCGTCGTCTGTTCCGCCAGGTAAATTAAGACCGGTTGCGCAAATGGGCGCCGGCCAATTGACAGGAAGAGTAAAGTGGCTCACAAAAAAGCAGGCGGTAGCAGTAAGAACGGTCGCGATTCAGAGTCCAAGCGACTTGGCGTAAAGATCTTTGGTGGCCAGGAAGTCACGGCTGGCAATATCATCGTGCGGCAGCGCGGGACGCGTTTTCACGCGGGCGTCAATGTCGGCCTCGGACGGGATCACACACTGTTTGCCAAGGCAGATGGCCATGTGAAGTTCGAGAAGAAGGGGCCGAAGAATCGCCAGTACGTCAGCGTGGTTGATGCGAATTAAGCGCTCACCAGTGACCGGTTCGAAAAAACCCCGCTTTTGCGGGGTTTTTTGTATCGGTGGCTGCGCGCTGCATTATCATGCGGTATAGGCAGGAATTGTCACGATGAAATTTGTAGACGAAGCAACGATAAAGGTTCTCGCTGGCAGCGGCGGCCACGGCTGCCTGAGCTTTCGCCGTGAAAAGTTTGTTGCCAAGGGCGGGCCTGACGGCGGTGATGGCGGCGCCGGCGGCAGCGTTTTCCTCGTCGCGCATGATGGCATGAATACCCTGGCCGACTTCCGTGTCGCGCGGAAATTTCGGGCCGAAAGCGGTGCGCCGGGTGCGGGCAAAAACATGACCGGCAAGTCTGGTTCTGACCTCGATGTGTCGGTGCCCTGCGGGACGGTAGTCCATGATGTCGATACCGGGGAGTTAATCGCTGACCTGACAGCACCTGGGCAACGAGTACGTGTCGCCCAGGGCGGGCGCGGCGGCCTCGGAAATACCCGCTTCAAGAGCAGCACGAATCGCGCGCCGCGCAGGACGACACAGGGCACGCCGGGCGAGGCCAGGCAGTTGATGCTGGAGCTGAAATTGCTCGCCGACGTCGGGTTGGTCGGCATGCCCAATGCCGGCAAATCAACCCTGATCAGGGCCATGTCTGCAGCCAAACCGAAAGTAGCCGACTACCCGTTTACGACGCTGCATCCAAACCTGGGTGTCGTCGCCGTGGGGCCCCTGCAAAGCTTTGTGATGGCGGATATTCCCGGACTGATTGAAGGAGCGGCCGAGGGTGCGGGGCTGGGAATCCAGTTTCTGAAGCATCTGCAAAGGACGCGTTTGCTGTTGCACCTGGTGGACATCGCGCCACTTGACGATGCGGTTGAGCCGGCTCAGGAGTTCAAGGCAATCGAAGACGAACTGGCCAAGTTTTCGCCGGACCTGGTCGACAAGCCACGCTGGCTGGTCATCAACAAGATGGATCTGGTGCTGGCAGAAGAGCGCGCTGCCGTGCGTAACGATCTTCTCGAAAAACTGCATTGGCAGGGGCCCGTGTTCGAGGTCAGCGCGATCACGGGCGAGGGCACGCGTGAGGTCGGCCAGGCAGTAATGCGCGAGCTCGAGGCAATGAACCTCAGGGAGCGCGAGGCTTTAGAGGCTTTGCCCGATACCGGGCAATAAAAAAGCCGGGGCAATCCCGGCTTTCTGCTGTTTTCTTGCCTGCAATGCTCAGGCAGCCAGGCTTTTCACCATCTTGTTGAGACGGCTCTTGTGGCGAGCAGCCTTGTTCTTGTTGACGATGCCCTTGTTGATCATGCTGTCGATAACCGGCACGGCAGCTGCATAGTTTGTTGCTGCTGCTTCCTTGTCACCTTTTTCGACTGCCTTGATGACGTTCTTGACGTAAGTACGCAGTTTCGAGCGCAGCCCCATGTTGTGAAGGCGACGCTTTTCGGCCTGCTTGGCGCGTTTCTTGGCTGATTTGATGTTTGCCACTGCTAAAATTCCGTGTTCCAGGACTCAAAGAGCCGCGTATTATTCGTGTCGGGAGGGGTCTTGTCAATGGTCGTGGCGCTGCACCCCCTGTTTTCGCCGACCCAGCGTGTGCAGGAAGCGTAAATCTCTGATTCCAAGCGCGTTTCAGGCTACACTTGGCAGCCACAATGAGTACCGAAAACAGACAGGATCCGGCACCGCAAAACGCCCCGCGAAGCGTCCCCCAGGAGAGCAGCGGGCGGGGATTGCTGCGCTCGACGTCCGTGGTCAGCCTGATGACCTTGTTGTCACGAATTCTCGGTCTCGTCAGGGATGTCGTTTTTGCCCGTTACTTTGGCGCGACCATCGTCATGGACGCCTTCATTGTCGCCAATCGCATACCCAATATGCTGCGCCGGTTCTTCGCCGAGGGGGCTTTTTCCCAGGGCTTCGTCCCGGTCATGGCCGAGTACAGGGAAAACAGCAATCACAAGGAGGCCCGGCAACTGGTGGATGCCGTAGCGGGTACGCTCGGCCTGATCCTGTTCCTGATTACCCTGATTGGAGTGATAGCCGCGCCGATCCTGATATTGCTGGTGGCCCCCGGGTTTATCGGGGACAGCGGTCGTTTCGACCTGGCGGAAGGAATGCTGCGGCTGACGTTTCCCTACCTGTTCTTTGTATCGCTGACCGCTTTTGCCGGCGGCATATTGAATACCTATGGCCGCTTTGCTGCGCCCGCGTTTACGCCGGTGATTCTCAACGTCGTGCTGATCGGCTTTGCCGTCCTGGTGTCGCCACGAATGGCAGAGCCCGGAATGGCGCTCGCGTGGGGCGTGTTCGTGGCAGGCGTGGCGCAACTCCTGTTTCAAATACCGTTTCTTGCCAAGATACACGCGGTGCCGCGGCCGCGCTGGAACTGGCAGCACCCGGGGGTGCGACGGATTGCGTTTTTGATGCTGCCGGCAATATTTGGTTCGTCCGTCGCCCAGATCAATGTCCTTTTGAATGGCGTCATTGCTTCGGTGCTGGGCGTCGGCAAGATCAGCATGCTGTATTACGCCGATCGCTTGATGGAGTTTCCACTCGGCTTGTTCGGCATCGCCCTTGCCACAGTAACCCTGCCATTCTTGTCCCGACAGCATGCCAACCGGGCAACTGAGCTGTTCTCGAATGCCGTCGACTGGTCAATCAAGCTCGTCTTCCTCATTGCCATTCCTGCCGCAATAGGACTATGGGCGCTGGCTGGGCCCCTGGTAATCACGATCTTTTATGGCGGGGAATTCACGCGTTTCGATGTTGAAATGACGGCGCTGGCACTGCAGGCATTTTCCTTTGGGCTGATCGGGTTTTCTCTCGTCAAGATTCTTGCGCCGGCCTATTTCGCGCGGCAGGACACCCGTACGCCCGTAAAAATCGGCCTGGTCGCATTGGGCGTCAATCTGGTGCTGAGTATCGTACTGGCCTACACAATCAGTCGCGCGGGCCTTGCCGGTACGCATGCCGGTCTTGCCCTGGCAACGTCAATTGCCGCGATGGTCAATGCCTGGTTGTTGTATCGCGGACTTCGCAGGGACGGTATTCTCGCGCATGCAGAGGACTGGCCCGGATTACTGTTGCGACTGGCGATCGCAAATATCGGTATGGTGATAATGCTTGCTTACTTTGAGCGGCCGCTGTCCTGGTGGCTGGAGTCGGGCCTCTGGGCGCGTGCAGGCTGGCTCACATTCACCATCTGCGCTGCGGCGGGTGGCTATTTTGTTATTCTGCTCGCTGCCGGCCTGCGACCGGCCCAGCTGCGCCTTCGCCAGCCATGACGCGCTGCTGGCGAGTCGTTATCGCCTTGTCGAATGATTGATTGACCGGAACTGATTTGCAATGTACCTGAGCCGCAATACCTCGAGCCTGCCATTCGGAAAATTGGAGCGCGGCTCGGTGGCAACGATCGGATCATATGATGGCATGCACCTGGGCCACCAGAAATTACTGAATCGAGTCATCAGTATTGGCGCAGAGAACAATCTGCCTGCCGTCGTGATGAGCTTCGAGCCCACGCCCAAGGAGTACTTCCAGTCAGCCGCACCTCCAGCAAGGTTGATGCGGTTTCGGGAAAAATTTGCCGCTCTCGATAAATATGGCATCGATCTGTTCTTTTGCCCGCGCTTTGACGAGGAAATGCGTGGCATTTCGGTGGCTACGTTTATTCGGCAACTGCTCGTGCATGGCCTGAATGTCAGGCACCTCGTTGTCGGTGACGATTTTCAGTTCGGCAGGAATCGCGGTGGCGGAATCGACGATTTGCAGCGCGCAGGCAAGGCACTCGGATTTGAGGTAGAGCAGATTGCAAGCGTCGTGAGTGACGGCTACAGAGTCAGCAGCACAGTGATCAGGGAAGCGCTCTGGAAAGGCGATCTTGACTGTGCCACACGGTTGCTGGGCAGGCCCTATCAAATGTCGGGGCGCGTAATGGAAGGCAAAAAGCTGGGGAATACGCTAGGCTACCCGACAGCAAACGTAGCGCTGGGACGCAAGCAAAGTGCCGTGATGGGTATTTTTGCCGTGCGCGTCTCCGGCATTGATGGAAAACTGCTCGACGGCGTAGCCAGCGTCGGGATACGTCCGACGGTGGGTGGTACGGTACCACTGCTGGAAGTCCATATTTTTGATTTTGACCGTGACATATATGGTGAAATGATCCACGTGGATTTTATTGCCCGCCTGCGCAGCGAGGAAAAATTTCCAGACCTGGACAGCCTCGTGGCACAGATGCATAAGGACGCGGCACAGGCGCGATACATACTGGAACAGAAAAACTAGGACTCAACATTGAATAATCCAACCGCAACAGGTCACAGCAGCAAGGGGGCAACTGCCTGGCTCGGCCTCTCGTTCGTCATCATCGCGCTCGACCAGGTATCCAAGTGGGCAATCGTCAAATGGGTGGAGCTATACCGCTCCATACCGGTTAGCGAATTCCTCGATATCACTTACCTGCGCAACACCGGCGCAGCATTCAGTTTCCTGGCGGATGCGTCCGGCTGGCAGCGATGGTTTTTCATCATCCTCGGCATCGTTGTCAGCATCATCATTGTTTTTTGGCTGAGGCAACTGAAAGCCAGTGAACAGCGATTGCTGGTACTGGGATTATCGCTCGTTGCCGGCGGCGCCATCGGCAACGTTATCGACCGTATTCACCTCGGCTATGTCGTCGATTTCATTCACGTGCACTGGGGGGATGCATACTTTCCCGCATTTAACGTCGCCGATTCGGCCATAACGGTGGGCGCAGTGTTCCTGATTATTGACGCACTGTTCCTGTCCGGAAAAGCGCAACCGAACGAAGAGTGATATTGAGACCAGTGCGCGTATGACCCACGCTAACGCGTGCTATGCCAGCAGTCATCTCGTGGCGATGAGGTCTTCATTCCTCTGCCGTCGATCGTAAACGAAGCGCACTTGTCAACTTCACGGTCACTCAGGATATAGGTGGCGGTCGCGCTGAAGTTGTTGCTGTCGGCAGAAGTCACGTTAAGCCTGTACGAGCCTGAATCCGTCACATAATCGCTCGCCACATTGAAACCAAGCTGCCGCAAATCGCTCGTGTAGCTGTTATTTTGCAGGTAAATGCGCTCCTGGTTGGTCGCAATCTTCAACAAGGCGGCCTTGGCTTCGCTGCGTTTGGCGCGTGCGGCATACTCCCGGTAGTTAGGGTAGGCCACGGTCGCGAGAATAGCGACGACGACAATCACGATCATCAATTCGATCAGCGTTACGCCGCTTGTCTTCCTCGAGCCTGTCTTCACGTTTATGGCTACCGTTGTCTGGCTTGATTACTGAATGCCATCCTGCGTCCAGAGCGTTCTTACCGGTCGGTTCACAAAGCCGGGGTCGAAGCATTCTACGCCAACGCAACCCAGTGGCGGCTGCAGGCAGCTCTCACCTTCGCAGTTTTCATCACCGGAACTCGGGAACAGGAAGGTGGGCGAGGGGGCTATCCCGCCTTGTGCCAGGTCCGTGCTGCGCGCAGCATCCGCGGTTTCTGCGGTGAGCAGATCGCGGTTGTTCACAACCGGATCACCGTTAACGATATTCATGCGGTAAAGGAAATTCCGGCCGACGCTGGCCCGGCAATCGGCTGCGGCACGAATGTCCGGTGAAAACCCGGTAAAGAAGACGCTATTGTCAAAGGTCACGGAATCAGTCAATACCTTTTGCGTCGGCGGCAGTGTCAATTTCCAGCCGCGATCTTCAGGCGTCAGGGCCACATTGAGGCGCCCGGATACCTCAACCATATCCGCGTCACGCGCAATGTCATAGCCGTCATATTCGGCCTGGGTCAGCGCATTGAAGATATCGGGATCGCGCAGCGAGTAAAAGCGATCTGCGGCATCGGAGTCCAGCGGATGCGCGCGGTAGCCACTGCCAATACTGACAGACAGGTAGCGTCTGTTCTGGGTCGTGTCCGTAAACAGTGCCACGTCCGGTGAGTTATAAAACCGTCGTGTTTCTGTGGGGGACGCTACAGCAGTCCCCTCAGCGCCAAACTGCCCGATAACGCCGCCGGTTGCCAGCTGGTTGGCAAACCTGCCGTTGAAAAGATCGATACGCCATACCTGGCCGCCAAGGTCTGCCGCATACATCCGGTCGGCGAGTTTGTCACCATTCATGTCGATCACGCGAATCCGCGATGGAATGGCGCGGGTCATTCTGTTCAGCCTGAGGTCGGCGCCGGTGTCGGCGCCGGCACGCCAGAGCTCTTCTCCACTGACCAGGTCTAGCATATGGATACCGGCGCCTTCTGCATCCGGCTGATCCGGGTGTGCGGCGACATCATGGACCGTGTCGTAGCCACCGCCGAGAATGACAACCGCCTTGTCATCATTCTGCTGGGCGCCATTCACATCCACCCTGGCAATTGACGGTGCCGACCAGCTTTGCCCCATGCCCGGGTAGTTAACCTGCCAGAGCAACTGCGGATCATTACGCCGGGTCACATCGATTGCATAGTAGCTATTGCCGCCTCGGCGCATACCGAAAACGATATAGACGAAATCGTCGCCGTCGATCGTACCGTTATTATCGCGATCCGCGACGATTGGCACGATATCGCCGTCGATGCCGTAATGCTTGCTGCTTGCGTCATCATTAAAGAACAGCTTGCCAAGATCGGGGAGTAATTCCTTGGGAATGAAGGACCACAGCTCCTCACCGCTGGCGCCGTCAATGGCATGCAGATAGCCATCATTAGTGGC
>DATCZF010000159.1:0-8589 GCA_036526055.1 Woeseiaceae bacterium | reverse complement strand
GGTTTTCCCTGGCTGACGATGGGCTACAGCCAGATCGACTCCGTGCTGTCGGGCTGGGCGCCGCTTCTTGGCGTGTACGGCGTCAGTGCGGCGTTATTGCTCAGCACTGCTGCGATTCCGCTGCTGCTGCGGGCACCGCGCACGAGCCGGCTGCCGCCAATCACCCTGGTTCTGCTGCCCTGGCTTGCTGGCTGGGGGCTCGGTTACATTCAGTGGACCGCCCCGAGCGGCGAGCCCGTGATGACCAGCATCATCCAGGGCGGCATCAGCCAGGATCGCAAATGGCTGCCTGAGCAATTTCGGCCGACGCTCGATCTGTACCGGGAAACCACCGAGCGACAACGGCAAAGCGATCTGGTCGTCTGGCCAGAGGTGGCGATTCCGGCGCTTGCAGACCGGGTCGAACCCTACCTGTCGATGGTTGAGCTGGGCGTAGCACGGCGCGGTGCCGCACTGATCCTCGGAATCCTGGAACGCGACCATAGCGGCGAGCATGTCTACAACAGCGCATTGTTGTTGGGGAGTGGTGACATCCAGGTTTACCGCAAACGGCACCTCGTGCCTTTTGGCGAGTATTTCCCGGTACCGGAAACCGTGCGCGAATGGATGCGACTGATGAGCCTGCCGCTGAGCGATTTGTCGCCAGGTGACGAGAATCAGCCCTTGCTCGAAACGCTTGATGGGTTAAAGCTCGCGGTCGCCATCTGTTATGAAGATGCCTATGGCGCGGAGCAACTGCACGCGCTGCCCGATGCGGATCTTCTGATCAACATCAGCAATGATGCGTGGTTCGGTGATTCCATCGCGCCGCATCAACACCTCGAAATTGCGCGCATGCGCGCCCTCGAAGTCGGGCGCTACGTGGTGCGGGCAACCAACACCGGGGTCAGCGCCTTCATAGGCCCGGCCGGTGAAATTCTCGATCGTGCACCCCAATTCGAAATGGCCGTGATGCAAAGAGCCATCGTGCCTCACAGTGGCAGCACGCCCTATGTGCGCGCAGGAAATTGGCCGATTCTGCTGCTGGCCACATTGCTGCTTGGCGGAAGTTTTCTCCGTCGCAAATAACCGCCGCTGCGGTATCCGTCGAGCTGACGCTGTTGTATCCTTCGCCTTTTTACACGCGCGACAACAGAAAATATCGATGGACGCAATATACCGCCCTGAACTCATTGAAAAGGCTGCCCAGGATCAGTGGGAAGCGGACCATACCTTTGAAGTTGGTGAGGACTCCGCCAGGGAAAAATTTTATTGCCTGACGATGTTTCCCTATCCCAGCGGCAAGCTGCACATGGGGCACGTTCGAGTATTCACGATCAGTGATGTCATCGCGCGTTACCAGCGCATGCAGGGCAGGCATGTGTTGCAGCCGATGGGCTGGGATGCGTTCGGCATGCCGGCGGAAAACGCGGCCATTCAGCGAGGCGTGCCGCCGGCAGAATGGACCTACCAGAACATCGACTACATGCGCGGCCAGCTGAAGCGCCTCGGTTATGGCTATGACTGGTCGCGTGAACTGACCACCTGTCGTCCGGAGTACTACCGCTGGGAGCAGTGGCTGTTCACCAAGCTGTTCGAGAAGGGTCTCGTCTATCGCAAGAACTCGGTGGTCAACTGGGATCCTGTCGATCAGACCGTCCTTGCCAATGAGCAGGTGATCGACGGCCGCGGCTGGCGCTCCGGGGCGCTGGTCGAGCGGCGCGAGATTCCGCAGTGGTTCATGAAAATAACGGCGTACGCTGATGAACTGCTCGAGCACCTCGACAAGCTGCCGGGCTGGCCGGATTCGGTCAAGACACAACAGCGCAACTGGATCGGGCGATCGCAAGGCGTCGAGTTGTCTTTCGAGGTCGCCGGTGAGCCCGAGCCACTGACCGTGTTTACGACGCGGCCCGACACCCTGATGGGCGTAACGTATATGGCAGTTGCCGCCGAGCATCCGCTGGCGATCAAGGCTGCTGCGGGGAATTCGAAGCTGGCGGCCTTTTTGGCAGAGTGCCGGCAAACCCAGGCCGCGGAAGCCGCCCTCGAAACGATGGAAAAGAAAGGCATGCCGCTGGGCATTGCGGCAATTCACCCGATCAGCGGCGAAGAGGTGCCGTTGTGGGTCGCGAATTTCGTCCTGATGAGTTATGGCACCGGCGCCGTGATGGCAGTGCCCGGGCACGATGACCGTGACTGGGAGTTTGCCAGGAAGCATGGTCTGCCCATCGTGCAGGTGATCACCGCGGCTGACGGCAGCGAAGTCGATATGAACGCGGGTGCCTACACGGACTACGGCGTGCTGATCAATTCCGGCGAATACGATGGCCTTGATTTCCAGCAAGCGTTTGACGCCATTGCGGATCGCTTTGAACGGGAAGGCAAGGGCCGCAGAACCGTCAACTATCGTCTCCGTGACTGGGGCGTGTCGCGGCAGCGTTACTGGGGAACGCCGATACCGATCGTTTACTGCGATGCCTGCGGTGCCGTGCCGGTTCCCGAGGACCAGCTGCCCGTCGTCCTGCCGGAAGATGTGAAGGTTACGGGCGAGGGATCGCCGCTCAAGTCCATGCCGGAGTTCTATCAAACCACGTGCCCGTCCTGTGGGAAGGCTGCCGAGCGTGAAACGGACACCTTCGATACTTTCGTCGAATCGTCCTGGTATTACGCGCGTTATGCCTGTCCGGATTATGACGGCGGCATGCTCGACAGGCGCGCCGAATACTGGCTGCCGGTCGACCAGTACACGGGGGGTATCGAGCACGCGATACTGCACCTGTTATACGCGCGCTTTTTCCAGAAACTGATGCGCGATATCGGGTTGTCCAGCGCGGATGAGCCGTTCACCAACCTGCTGACGCAAGGCATGGTGCACAAGGACGGCGCCAAAATGTCGAAGTCCAAGGGCAATACTGTCGACCCTCAGGCACTGCTCGAGAAATACGGCGCCGATACCGTGCGCCTCTTCATGATGTTCGCCGCTCCACCGGAACAGGCGCTGGAGTGGTCGGATGATGGCGTTCAGGGTGGTTACCGCTTCCTGAAGCGGCTGTGGAACGCCGTTTACACGCATGTGGACGCGGGCGGTGTTGCGGCGTTTGATAGTGATAAGCTGACCGCAGAGCAACAGCAATTACGCCGCAAGACTCACGAAACTATCGCCAAGGTCAGTGACGACCTGGGGCGCCGTTACACTTTCAATACCGCGATCGCCGCATCGATGGAATTGTTGAATAGCGCGACACGATTCCCGGACACCAGCAGCCAGGGGCGCGCCGTGCTCAACGAGGCGCTGGAAACCGTCGTGCTGTTGCTGTCACCGATCGTGCCGCATATTGCCCAGGAACTGTGGAGACAATTGGGGCACGCGTCGTCGATTGTCGATGTCAGCTGGCCCGCAGTCGATGAGGCGGCGCTGGTCAGGGATATGCTCGAAATTGTCGTCCAGGTTAATGGCAAATTACGCGGGCGCGTTGCGGTTGCTGCCGACGCGGATAAAAAGACGATCGAGGCGGCGGCTCTTGCAGACGCCAACGTTGGCCGCTTCGTGGCCGATCAACCGATCCGGAAAATTGTCGTGATTCCCGGTCGCCTGGTGAATATCGTTGTCTAGGCAACTGCTAACGGCAGTACTTCTCCTGCTGCTGGCCGGCTGCGGCTACCAGTTGCGAGGCGCATTCTCATTGCCGGAAAGCATGAGCAAAACCCACATTGCCGCGGAGGATCGTCACAGCATCTTTTACGAGGAATTGCGCGCTACCCTGCAGGCCAATGGTGTGGAGCTGGTTAGCAACCCGATGGATGCCGGCGCGGTCATGTACATTCATGTCGACGATACCGGTCAGCGTGTCCTGTCCGTTTCGGCGCGTAATGTACCGCGCGAGTATGAAGTGCATTACACGGTGCAGTTCAGCGTCGAAACCACCGAACGCGTGATCGTGGAGCCGCAGGTACTGACGCTGACGCGTGATTACACCTATGACGAAACCCAGGTGCTGGGAAAAGCCAGGGAAGAGGAAATTCTGCGCCGTGCAATCGCTGATGACCTGGTGCGCCTGATCCTGAGGCGCCTGTCCTCGATTTGAAGCAGGGCGTCACGAGCAGGCAAGCCGATGCCCGATAACTGCACGACATCCTCCGTCATGCGCATTGCCGACCTGGCTCCTGGTGTTGTTGACAATTTTCTCGCCAGGTTCGGTCTGGCAATCAATATCGTCGATGACGGACAGCAGATACCGGCGAGTTTCTGGGGAGATAGCGAGGCCGGCGTTCACGGCCACATCGTATTCGTGCGCAGAGACACGCCGGTGCATTCTTTGCTGCACGAGACCTGCCATATCGTCTGCATGGACGACGCCCGGCGCAGTGAGTTGCATCGAGATGCCGGAGGGGATGATCTCGAAGAAGCGGCGGTCTGTTATCTGCAGATTATTCTTGCAGAGCATATTCCCGGTGTCGGGCGCCGGCGACTCATGCAGGACATGGATACCTGGGGATACAGTTTTCGCCTGGGCTCGACCGCGGCCTGGTTCGAGCACGATGCGGATGATGCGCGGCAGTGGCTGGTCGACAGGGAGTTGCTTGCCGCCAGCGGCGCGCCACTCTGGCGTCTGCGCGACCATTAACAGCGGGCCTGCAGCCAAACACTAGCCTCGATGAGGGCTGGTACCCTATAGTTAATAAAAAACCGTGACGGAGACGGCCCGTGGCAACACTGCGTTACATCATCTATTTCGTAGGCCTCGCTTCGCTAACCGGTATTCTGACGCAGCTCGAAGCCGCATTTCCCGGTGCGTTGCAAATGCAAACGTTTGCGGAAGGCGCCGTGCCGCGAGGTGTGATGGAGTATTCCCCGTTGCAGGTTATTCAGCTTGGCATGCTGTTGTGCTGCCTGTTGTTGCTGGCCACGGTCGCGCGCGACTGCCCGTCGCAGCGGCCGATTGCTTTTCTGTTCGGCGGAATCGCACTCGCTTTCCTGATTCGTGAACTGAAATACTTCCTGGACAGTGCGATAGGCACGAATTTCTGGCAGGTTGTGTTAGCCGTGGCGCTGGCGCTGGTGATCGTCTATACCTACCGCCACCAGCGACGCTTTCTGATTGCCTGGGGACGCATATGGCCGTCACCCGGCATCAGCTTCCTGTTTATCGGATTGCTTATCGTGGTCGTGTTTGCGCGGCTGGTCGGGCACGAGCCGCTCTGGCAGTCAATTCTCGGTGATGCCTACCTTCGCCTGGCCAAGCGCGCCGTGGAAGAGTTCATGCAATTCATGGGGTACAGCATCTGGCTGATCGGCACTATTGAGTTCACGATTCAGGCGCATGTCATTGCCCGGCGCGAGCCTCAGCCAGCCGCGGTCAAGCGGCGCGCCCGTCGCCGCGGCAGCACGCGAGGCCGGTTTTAGCGTCGGTAGATAACGCAGGGTTCGTGCCCGTGCCTTTATTGGTATCATTACCGCTTTTCACGGCTGGCCGCCTTGCGGCCTGATATTGGCAAATGGCACTGAGACTTCACGACACATTACGCGGGGAGAAAGTCCCGTTCGAACCCCTCGTTCCCGGCAAGGTCACGATGTACCTCTGTGGTCCGACCGTCTATAACTACGCGCATATCGGCAATGCGCGCCCGGCGGTGGTCTTCGATCTGCTGGCCCGGTTGCTGCGTCGCTCCTACGAACTGACTTACGCGCGCAACATCACGGATGTGGATGACAAGATCAATGCCGCCTCGATCGAGACCGGCAAGCCAATCGACGAGATCACGGCACGATTCATCACGGCCTACAACGATGACATGGCTGCGCTGGGCGTGCTGCCGCCGGATATCGAGCCACGTGCGACACAGCACATCGATGAAATGATTCGCATGGTGGAAACGCTGGTTGAATCAGGCCATGCCTACGAAGCCGAAGGCCATGTGTTGTTTGACGTAAACTCTTTCGCCGATTACGGCAGGCTGTCAAAGCGAAATTTGCGGGAAATGATTGCCGGTTCGCGGGTCGAGGTCGCGCCCTATAAGAAATCAGCCCAGGATTTTGTGCTCTGGAAACCGTCGACGCCGGAATTGCCCGGCTGGGAGTCGCCGTGGGGACGGGGCCGTCCCGGCTGGCACCTTGAGTGTTCGGCCATGTCCGAAAAACATCTGGGCACGACGATCGACATTCATGGTGGTGGCCAGGACCTGGTGTTTCCTCATCACGAAAACGAGCTGGCGCAAAGCCGCTGCGCCCACGGTGGCGTGCCTTTTGCGCGTTACTGGGTGCATAACGGCTTCCTGAGCATCGACAGCACCAAGATGTCGAAGTCACTCGGCAATGTACTCCTGGTGCATAACCTCCTGGACAGCATTCCGGGTGAAGTCATTCGGCTGGCGCTGCTGAGCGCGCATTATCGCCAGCCCCTCGACTGGTCGGACGAGACCATAGCTTCGGCTCGCAAGATGCTGGACAGGTTTTACGGCGCCCTTCGCGGTATTGAAATCAATGCGGAGCAACGCAAGGCGAAGGAACCGCCGGCCGCTGTCGTCGAAGCGCTCGAGGACGACCTGAATACGCCGAAGGCACTGGCCGAGATGTTCAGCATTGCCAAAGCGATCAACAAGTGTGAGGACTCCGCTGACAAGGCGGCGCTTGCTGCCAGCCTGCTGGCAGCCGGTGATCTCATGGGCCTGTTGCACGACGATGCCGAAAACTGGTTCGCCGGGGAAGCCGGCAGTGACGGACTGTCGGCGGAAGCCATTGACGATTTGCTGAAGCAACGGGAGCAGGCGAGGGCTGCCAGGGACTTTGCCGCGGCTGATCGCATCCGTGATGATCTTGCCGAGGCGGGCATCCTGATCGAGGACAGCGCCGAGGGCACTCGCTGGCGGCGCGCCGATTGAAGCGGCCATGAACGAAGTCGAGCAAGCCCAGGCAGAACTGATCGAGGAATTCGGTTTTTTCGATAACTGGATGGATCGCTACCAGTACCTGATCGACCTGGGACGGCGATTGCCGCCGTTTCCGCCCGAAGCCATGACGGATGCGAACAAGCTGCAAGGCTGCCAGTCACAGGTCTGGATTATCGCCAGCGAAAAAGACGGGCGAGTGAATTACCAGGCAACCAGCGATGCGGCCATCGTGTCCGGCCTGATCGCCATACTGCTGCGCATCTACAGCGGCCGCAGGGCGGAGGAGATCCTGAAAACCCCGGTGGACTTTGCCAGCAGGATAGGTCTCGACCAGCACCTCAGCCCGACCCGCAGTAACGGGCTGGCGGCGATGCTGCAAGCGATCAGGACATACGCCGCGGAGTCTCTCGCCAAATGAAAAAGCGGCGCGTGATCCTGGCCTGGCCCTTCATACTGCTGGTTCGCTTTTACCGTTACGCGATCTCGCCATTACTCGGCGCCAATTGCCGCTACCAGCCTACCTGTTCGGCATACGCGGAAGAGGCGTTGCGGCGTCACGGTGTCCTGCGCGGCGGCTGGCTGGCCCTGAAACGAATCTCGCGCTGCAATCCCTGGGGTGGCTCAGGCTACGACCCGGTCCCTGAAGTGCCGGCGGCAGAGCAGGTCGATGAAAGCGACTGATGTCGGCCGCGAATTGCTGTACCCGCTGACAAACACGGCGATCGTGTATGCCATGATTTTCTACTGGTTGCTGTTCGCTCTGGCATACCACGCAAAGATATTCGGTATTGCGCTGTTGTTCCTGACGCTGCCGGCCTACTTCCGGTACCTCTTGTACCTGCTGGATGCCCGCGCCAACGGCAGGCCGGCGCCGGTGCCGGCAATAGAGATGTTCAACCCGGCGGACAATCTCTGGACGCTGACACCGCTGATCCACCTCGCAATCGGCATTTGGGCCGGTGTGCTGCTCGCTTCGGCCAATGCCCCGATCCCTCTCATCATGATCGCCGCTGAAATTCTCGTCGTAATCGTGCCGGCGTCGATGGCAGTACTCGCGGTCACCCACTCGCCGCTGGCCAGCCTCAACCCAATCAATACCGGGCGCATGGTTGTTGCATGCGGGGCAGCCTATTTCATAGTTCCGATAGTCCTGACCGCGATAGCGACGTTGCTGATCGTACTGTTTCTGGCAGGTGTTCCACTGTTTCTGATCAATCTCGGTGCGAGTTACGAAATCATCCTGGTCTTTTCATTGACCGGCGCCGTATTGCAGGCGAAAAACGTGGCGATGCAGGTCGATCTTGCGGATCCGGTCGAACCTGGCGCCGAGGCGCTTGCGCAGAACCTGTTGCAGGAAAGGCAAGGAGTCGCCAGTCATGCTTGTGCATTCATCAGCCGGGGTAACCGCAAGGGCGGTTTCGCGCATATCCAGGCGTGGCTTGAAAAGGAGACGGCGGTCGAAGAGGCCTGGCAATGGTTTTTCGATGAAATGCTGAAGTGGGAAAACAAGGACCCGGCGCTGTTCTTTGCACAGGAGTACCTTTGCCGGCTGCTCGAATGGCGAAGGGACCACGCGGCGCTGAAGCTGATCGCCCGCTGTCTGCACGAAAACGAGCGCTGGCGCCCATCGCCAGAAAACAAGGACCAGGTAGCAGCGATGGTGAAGCGGCATGGCCGTGATGATTTACTCGCGCTCCTGAAATTTGCTTAATTATCCGC
>DATCZF010000158.1:0-3499 GCA_036526055.1 Woeseiaceae bacterium | reverse complement strand
TTTCGGGAACGCGACTCGGGGGTATCGCTGGTCGCGGGCATAAGCCCGCGGCAGATCGCGTTCCAGGAAGACGAGAACGGCGTCATCACCGGCTTCGTGATGGACGGCTTGTCATTCATGTCCCTGCGCAAACTGGCCGCTTACGAAACGCCCTCGTTCAACCTGTCGCTGCTGGGCCTGTCGTTGCTGATACTGCTGTTTTTCGTGTTGCGCCGCTTCTTCCAGCGCCGCGAGATCAGACAATTTAACGATGCCGACCGGTCGGCTGTCCGCGCGGCGTTTTATGCCTCGGCGGCGCACCTTGCGGTCATCGTCCTCGGTGCAGTGGTTATCACCATCGTCGCGGATAACCTGATGAGCGGCTTCCCGCCGTTGTTCAAGGCCTGGCTGGTGCTGCCTATCATCGCTTTCGTCGCATCACTGTACCTTGCCTACAAAACGTATGGCGTATGGAGTAATGGACTGCTCGCCGGTGTGTGGGCGCGTATTCGCTACTCGTTCGTCACGCTGTCGGCGCTCTTCATGGCCTGGTTCTACTGGTACTGGAACATTCTCGGCTTTCAGTACCTGTAACGGCAAGGGGGGCGCGTAATGAGCGCAAGCGATAAACAGCGCAGAGTAACGGTAGCCGTTGAGGCCTGGGACTTCAAAACGCCGTTCAGGATTACCGGCTATACGTTTACTACTGCCGACCTCATCTATATCGAGATCGAAGATGATGGTCTGGTTGGCCGTGGCGAGGCGGCGGGCGTGTACTACCTCGACGAGACGGGCAAGAGCATGCGCGACCAGGTGCTCGCGGTCGCGCCGGAACTTGAAGCCGGTGCGGGCCGGCAGGCGCTTTATGACCTGCTGCCCGCTGGCGGCGCGAGGAATGCTATCGACTGTGCGCTGTGGGACCTCGAAGCGAAACTGTCGGGACAGACGATCTGGGAGTTGACCGGCATTCGGCCCGGCGTGACGCAGAGCGTACTGACGGTTGGCATCGACACGCCTGAGGCCATGGCAAAAAACGCGGCGCAACTGCAGTCCGCCAAGATCAAGGTCAAGCTGAGTGGTGACCAGCCGCTCGAGCGCATCACGGCGGTACGCAATGCGCGCCCGGATGCCGACATCGTTGTCGATGTGAACCAGGGCTGGACCTTTGCAGAACTTTGCGAGCTCGCCCCGAAATTTGCGGATCTCGGCATCGCGATGATCGAACAACCCCTGAAGCGCGGCGGCGACGAGGAACTTGAGGGCTATACACCGCCGATCATCCTGTGCGCGGATGAGTCCTGTCTCGACACCAGCGAGTTTGCCCAGGCCGCGCGCCGCTACCAGATGATCAACATAAAACTCGACAAGACCGGCGGCCTGACCGAGGCGCTGCAGCTCGCGGGGATGGCGCGGGCTCAGGGCATCGAACTCATGGTGGGCAACATGATGGGCACCTCCCTGTCCATGGCGCCCGGCTATGTCATTGCCCAGCTGTGCCGTTTCGTTGACCTCGACGGGCCCTGTTTCCTGTCGAAGGATCGCGAGCATGCTATCGTCTATGACAATGGTTTTCTGTCCCCGCCAACGCCGGCGCTCTGGGGCTGAACAACAGCACTGCGAGGGTAATTCCGCGATGGTTCTGAAGCGAATTCGATTCACGTTCACGATGGCTGCCGCAGTTTGCCTGGCCTGGCCGGCGATACTGGCGGCAGCACCGACGAAGGAATCGATCAGGGCATCGATCGAGCGCACGATGGAAGAGTTTGGCGTGCCTGGCATGGGCGTCTCGGTCGTGCACGACGGCGAGGTGCTTTACTCCGACGGACACGGCATTCGCGAGGTCGATAAGAAGAAGAAAGTCGACGAAAACACGCTCTTCCAGATTGCCTCGGTCAGCAAAGCGTTCACCGCTGCGTCGCTCGCAATACTCGCGGACGAAGGCAAGCTCGACTGGGACGACCCGGTCATTGATTTCCTGCCCGAATTTCGCATGAGCGATCCCTGGGTCACACGAGAGTTCACGGTTCGCGACCTGTTGACGCACCGCAGCGGCCTGCCGCTCGGCGCCGGCGACCTGTTGATGTTTCCGCCAGGAGATACGAAGCGCGAGGAAATCATTCGCGCGATGCGATTCCTGAAGCCCAGCAGCAGCTTTCGATCGGAATACGCCTACGACAACCTGCTCTACATTATTGCGGGTGAGGTCGTGGCGCGCGTGTCCGGTATTTCTTTTGAGGAATTTCTCGAGCAGCGGCTGCTGTTTCCCATTGGCATGAAGGACTGCCGCGCGACACTCGATCGCGCCGCAAAAAATGCCAACAAGGCGACGCCGCACGTGAACTTTGGCGGCGAGCTTGAAACCACGCCATCACTCGAGTCGCCGCTGGCCTCTGCAGCCGGCGGCATTAACTGCAGCGCCCGCAGCATGGCGAAGTGGGCGCAGTTCGTGCTCGACAAAGGCGTTAATGGCGATGGCGAGAGACTCATCAGCGAGAAGCAGTTCGCTCAATTGCTGAAGCCCGTCACACTGCTGTCCGGCGGAGGTTACGTCACCGAACACACCGGCGCGTTCCTCAATGCCTATGCCCTTGGCTGGGGGCTGTCGACTTTTTATGGCCAACCGCTCCTCTCGCATAGCGGCGGCCTGTGGGGCATGACGACGTTTCTCGTGATTCTGCCCGAGCAACGCGTCGCGGTATTCGTCAGTAATAACCTGTTGTCGCCGGCGCCGCGCGCGATTGCTTTCGATATCCTTGACCAGTTCCTCAGGGACGCTTCGCCCGATGCCGGCAAGGACTGGGTCGCGATCGTCTCCGAGGCGACCAAAGCCAGGCTTGGCAGCGCCGCAGATGCCGTTGCAGAAGCGGCCGCTTCCCGCGCCGCTGACAGTAAGCCGAGCCTGCCTGTCGATGCTTACGCCGGTACCTACCGTGATGCCTGGTATGGCGACATCACCATTACACAGCGTGAGGATGGCAGCCTGTATTTCCAGTCACTGCGATCGAAAGCACTGGGCGGCGTACTCGAGCACTTCCAGTACGACACGTTTATCGCCCGCTGGGATGACAGGAAGCTGAACGCCGACTCTTACGTGTCCTTCACGCTCAGCCCCGAGGGCAGCGTGGAAAGAATTCGCATGAAAGCCGTGTCGCCCGCGACCGACTTTTCATTCGACTTCCATGATCTCGACCTGAAGCGGGTCGCAGATTAGCCGCCTGAACAAATTTCTTCCCGCCAGCATTAGCCGAACGATCCGCTCGAGTCGGACACTTTCATAGTGGCCCTGAACACACGAGTGCTAGACTTAAAAGCAGGGAATACCAGGGGACACACCATGAGCTTTCGTGCGACAGCGTTAATCGCGGTTTTGTTTCAGCTCTCCTCGCTGCAGTTTGCTATGGCAGAGGAGACGCCGAAGCTTACCGAGGAACAGTCCGCCCAGGCGGAAAAACAGTACCAGCAATATTGCACGCTGTGCCACGGCGCTGAGCGCGAGGGTTACGCCAACGACCAGGCCCCG
>DATCZF010000157.1:0-5891 GCA_036526055.1 Woeseiaceae bacterium | reverse complement strand
AAAATTGTCCGGCCGCATCACGGGCAACCCGATGATCCTGCCGGCGCGGCACTGGCTGAACCTGTTGCTGCTGCTCGGCGCCATCTGGTTCGGCATCGAGTTCGTTGCCCAGTCGGTTGACGGTGGTGGCCTGAACCCGCTGATTATCATGACGATCCTGGCCCTGCTGTTCGGCATTCACATGGTAATGGCCATCGGTGGTGCAGACATGCCGGTTGTGGTCTCCATGCTCAACAGCTACTCGGGCTGGGCCGCATCGGCGACCGGCTTCATGCTCAACAATGACCTGTTGATCGTCACCGGCGCGCTGGTGGGTTCTTCGGGCGCGATCCTGAGTTACATCATGTGCCGCGCCATGAACCGCAAGTTCCTGTCCGTCATCGCGGGCGGCTTCGGTACTGCCGGTGGCAGTGCTGCAAAAGGCGATGAGGAACAGGGCGAGGTTGCCCCGATCGATCCACAGGAAACGGCGGAGCTGCTGGCGAACGCCAAGGAAGTCATGATCATTCCTGGTTACGGCATGGCCGTTGCCCAGGCGCAGCACACGGTTTTCGAAATCACCAAGGTGTTGCGTGAAAAGGGCATCAACGTGCGCTTCGGCATCCACCCGGTTGCCGGCCGCATGCCGGGCCATATGAACGTGTTGCTGGCCGAAGCCAAGGTGCCTTACGACATCGTGTTCGAGATGGACGAGATCAACGAGGACTTCCCGGACGTGGACGTGTCGATCGTCATCGGCGCCAACGATATCGTCAATCCCTCGGCCCTGACCGATCCGGACAGCCCGATTGCCGGCATGCCGGTCCTCGAATGCTGGAAGGGCGAAACGTCGATCGTGATGAAGCGCAGCATGGCAACCGGTTATGCCGGTGTGCAGAACCCGCTGTTTTTCCTCGATAACACGCGCATGCTGTTTGGCGACGCCAAAGACATGCTCGACCAGGTTTTGAAAGCACTTTAATAACGGCGATCCACGAGACAACGCCGCAGCGTCTTGGCGCTGCGGCGTTGTTTCGTCATAATGCGAGCGTAATCTGTTTTACGTAACGGACATCCCGAAGGGATCATTTATGCTCGCAGGCCTGGTTTCTGATATCTCGCAACAGGTTCTGAGGACCGATGTTGCAGGTATGCCGCTCGAATGGATTGACTATCGTGATGCCGTGCGGCTGTATCACGCAGAGCAGGTTGCGTATGACTGCGGTACGCACCTGTACACGGTATTTGGCGGCTACAATTCAGCCAGCGGCAACCGCAGCCATATACGGGTTACTTCCATCATTGCCACGCACGGCACGAGCCAGAGCCTGTCGAGAAATCGCGACCAGTACATGCCACCATTGAACAACCGCACGCTGTTCCGGCGGGACGCCAACATCTGCCTGTACTGCGCCACGCGTTTTCCGACCAGGGACCTCACTCGTGATCACATCACGCCACTGTCCCAGGGTGGACGGGATGTCTGGACCAATGTGGCCACGGCGTGCCGGCGCTGCAACAATCACAAGGGCGGACGGACGCCCGAGCAGGCAAGAATGCAGCTGATTGCGATACCGTTTTCTCCCACCTATGCCGAGTACATCTATCTCAAGGGGCGCCGAGTGCTGCAGGACCAAATGCAATATCTGCTGGCGCATATTCCGCGCAGCAGCCCGCTGCACGCCCGCCTGACCGGTGACCTGCAGAGCCAGCCCGAACTCGTTCTGGCACAGGTCTAGCGGGAAGGCTGCGCATGCAGTATCTGATAGATGCGAGCGTCTACGTTTTTCGAGCGCATTACTCGATGCCGGATACGATGGTTGACGGTGAGGGTAATCCGGTCAGCGCCCTGTACGGTTATTGTCGCTTCCTCGGCGACTTCATCGAGCAGGTGCGGCCGCAGCACCTGGCCGTGCTTTTCGACGAAAGCCTCAGCACCTCATTTCGAAACCAGCTCTATCCCGAGTACAAGGCCAACCGTGAGCCGGCGCCGCCCGAACTGAAGAGACAGTTCATACTGTGCCGCCGCTTCACCGAGGCGCTCGGTATCCTGAACATGGCGCATCCGGGGTACGAGGCCGATGACCTGATTGGCACCCTGGTGCATGTGGGCCGCGACGAGGGCAGGCCCTCGACGATCGTCAGCCGCGACAAGGACCTCGCGCAACTGATATCCGACCAGGACCTGTTCTGGGATTTTGCGGGCAAGGGCAAACTGACGTATGCACAGATACCCGCCAGTTTCGGCGTATGGCCCGAACAGATTGCGGACATGCTGGCGCTGGCGGGCGACAGCGTCGACAACATCAAAGGTGTTCCGGGGGTTGGCAAAAAGACCGCGATGGCGCTGCTGCAGCACTTCGGCAGCCTCGACAATATTTACAGCAACCTCGACAAGGTGCATGAAGTCAATGTGCGCGGCGCGGCGAAGCTCGCCGAGCGACTCGACAAACACCACGCAGAGGCGCTGCTTTCCCGGCAACTGACGGGCATCGCCTGTGATGCGCCGCTCACGGTGCCGAAGACGGGCCTGCAGCCGCTGAAGCCGGACCTCGGTGCGCTCAATGCGCTCTTCGACGAGACCGGCATTGGTACCGCGCTGCGCCGGCAGGCGGAGCGGATCGCCGACCTCGCCTGAGAACCCTGAACGATGCGAACCCTCGACTGGCAGCGCCTGACACGCCGCCTCGATGGTGAGTTTGGCATTGCGTTTCGCGGTGACGTCGAGGTGCGGGCGGTCGGTGGTGGCGACATCAGCAGCGCCTGGTGCCTGGACGATGGCACACAGCGTGTGTTTCTCAAATCGGGCCCGGCTGCCGCTTTACCGTTATTCGAGTGCGAACAGGATGGCCTGGCAGCGTTGGCGTCGGCTCAGGCCATTCGCGTACCGCAGGTGCTTGGCTGCGGCCTGACAGACGCAACCAGCTTCCTTGCGCTCGAATGGCTGGATCTTGGTGGCGCGCGCCCTCTTGTCGAAAAACGCCTGGGCGAACAACTGGCCGCGCAGCACCGGCGGACGGGACAGCGTTTCGGCTGGCACCGCGACAATTTTATCGGGGCGACACCACAGCCGAACAGCGCATGCGCAGGCTGGCTGGAGTTCTTTCAACACCACCGCCTGGGCTGGCAGCTGCAACTCGCCGCCGAGCGTGGTCATAACGGCGAGCTGGCCGCGCTGGGAAAACAACTCATGGCGGCGCTGCCGCGATTGCTCGAGGGGCATGCACCGGATGCCTCCTTGCTGCATGGCGACCTGTGGGCGGGAAACCATGCCGCAGTTGGTGACCAGCCGGTCGTGTTCGACCCGGCCGTCCATTATGGCGACCGCGAGTGCGACCTGGCGATGACCCGGCTGTTTGGCGGCTTTGGGCCGGAGTTCTACAGGGCGTATGAAAGCGCGTGGCCGCTGCCCGCGGGGCATGAGACCCGGCTGCCGCTGTATCAGCTCTATCATGTATTGAATCACCTGAACCTGTTCGGCCAGGGTTATGCGGCGAGGGCGAAGAGCCTGATGCGCGGGTTGCTGCGAGCGGTCGATTGACGCCGTTCAGCGACGCGCGAAGTCGGCCTCGAACAGGTAGATCTGCGTTCCCTCGGGTGCCTGCAGGCGGGCGAAGGAACCCTCGAAGCCGGGGTCGGGGTCGATAGCAATGCCGAGTGTTTCGATAGACTCCGCCAGGCTGGCGCGATCCGCGCAGACGAAACACAGCGATGGTGTGTCGATCATTGTACTTTCCGTCAGGCCAATCGGCATGCCGGCGGCGGCAAAGCGCAGGTGCAGTTCGGGAGATTCCCTGTAGGCCAGTATGGACGGTGCGAGCGGTGCCCAGAAGCGCGCGGCGGCGGCAAGTTCGCGAACCGGCAGGGAGAGTTCCAGCCAGTCGCCGAGGAGTGAAGGACCGATATCGTCAGCCGGCGGAGAAAATGTGCGTGCCTCCTGCAGGCTGACGACGTTGCCGTCGATATCGACGAAACCGACTTCGTTGAATTCGTCGTCACCGAGTTTCTGAAACGTAAATTTGAAACCGAGGTCGGTGAGCGTGCGAACGTGTTTCCGCAAACCGGGATATACGAAGGTCAGCGTGGGTTTCTCGAACGACTGGTCGTGCAGTCCGAGGCACAGCTTGCCATCGCTGACGACCGCGTATGCGGATTTCCAGGCGTCGCTAACCGAGAGTTCCGAAAAACCGAGAGCGCGGTAAAAAGACAGTGACGCCGCCACATCAGCAGCGGGGATGCTCAGCTCGAGAAACCTGCCCAGCACTTTATCGCTCGGCACCCAATTGCATGGCGCGCCGCAGCGTTGCCGCCAGCGTGGTGGTCGATTCCTCCGCCGATTTCGCCTGGCTGGCTTCGGGCCAGCCGCCAACGTGCTCGCGGACCAGTCCGGCAAGCACGGCCGCATGTTCCGGGCTTGCGTTCAGCGCGGGTATATAGCGCAGCTTGCCACCACCGCTCTCGTGATACAGCTCGCCATAGCGCAGGGCAACCTCCTCCAGGGTCTCCAGGCAGTCAGCCGCAAAGCCCGGGCAAATGGCATCGATATCGCCGAGTTTTTCGTGTCCCCAGGATTCGAGCAGGTCGTCCGTATAGGGCTGCAGCCACTCTTCCCGTCCGACCCGGGACTGAAAGCTCACCGCCCAGTCGTGATCCTGCAGGCCGAGCCGTTCCGCTACGAGACGAGCGGTTTTCTGGCATTGACAAAAATAAGGGTCACCGGCGAGCAGCAACTTTTTGGGCAGGCCGTGAAATGAAAACAGCAGTCGTTCGCCCCGACCATTAACCTGCCAGTGCTTCTCAACACTGTCGGCGATGGCGTCGATGAAATCGGGCCGATCGTGATAATGGTTAATGAAGTGAAATTCCGGGATCCAGCGGCGACGGCAGAGCAGCTTGCTGACGGCGTCGAACACCGAGGCCGTGGTCGTTCCGGAGTATTGTGGATACAGCGGCAACAGCACGATACGCTCCGCGCCCTGTTCATGAAGCTTGTCCAGCGCGCTTTGCAACGACGGCGAACCATAGGACATGCCCAGTTCGACATGAACCTTTCCCTGCAGCGTGGATCGAAGTTCCTGTTGCAGCGATTGAGCGAGGGCCTGTGAATGCAGCAACAGCGGGGAACCTTCCTTGGTCCAGATGGCCCGGTAAGCCTTGGCCGATTCGGCCGGGCGTACGCGCAGGATGTACAGGTTGAGTATCAGCCACCAAATGGGGCGAGGGACCTCCACGACGCGGGGATCGGAGAGGAACTCTGCGAGATAGCGGCGCACCGCGCCGGTGGTCGGCGCATCGGGCGTGCCGAGGTTGACGAGTAACACGCCCAGCGCTGACGGCTGGTCGTGACGGAAACTGGCTTGTGATTCGTACTGGCCCATGAGGGACTGAATTCTCTTGCTGATGACTTAAACTAAACGTTATGGCCCTTTACAGCGGCAAGCCGCGCAGCGGACAAGGGCAGTATTCTAACAGTTTGCATGACGGAGAACCGGGATGATAGCGACACCGCTCGGAAGAAAACCAAAGTTCAGTGTGTCACGCTGGGATTTTTTGCGCGACGTCGCGGTACTGCAATTCAAGCTGCTCGTCGATGGCCTGCGCGACCTTATTCTCGTGCCGGCCTCGTTGATTGTCGCACTCGTTAGCCTGATGCGCGGCGGGGAAGATACCGGCAGGGAGTTTTACGAATTGCTGCAAAAGGGCAAACGATCGGAAGAATGGATCGATTTGTTTGGCGCGCTGAAGAAGCGTGGCCTCGAGAATCGCCCGGACAAGCACCTGGAAAGCATCGATGAAATCGCCGACCGAATCGAGTCGTTCATCGTGCATGAATACAACAAGGGCGGCGTGACCAGTAAAGCCAAGCAGCGGCTCGACCGCGCGCTGGATGCGCTGCAGAAACGCGGCAAAAG
>DATCZF010000156.1:0-4084 GCA_036526055.1 Woeseiaceae bacterium | reverse complement strand
TCCTCATCGACATCGGGCTCGGCGACGACGCCGGGCCAGCGCAACACGTCCAGCGCACTGAGCGGCCGCAGGTCTTTGAACAGCGCTTCGATCGTTCCGATACCGGCCTGCAGCCTGGCGGCCACCTCCGGGTCGATTTGCATCGGCCGGTCTGCGCCCTGCTCCCGCGAGAAGTACAGCTGGGCATCGATCTTGCCGCGGTGCAGCTTCGCCGTGATTTGCTGGCGCAGATCAGCCTCGCTCGGGCGCAACTCGTCGGGCAGGCGAAACTGCACGTCGAGAAAGCGATGATTAACCGAGCGCAACTCCCAGGTGAGAGTACCAACCGCGCACTCGGCCGCCTGGCGGGCAAAGCCTGTCATACTGTGTAGCATTGGCCAGCTATCTCCGGTTTTGTTACGCCGGTCATGGACTGCAAGCAGGAGCGGCGGAATAATCGCCGCGGCTAAAGCGCGACGGAAAGCATGATTTCATTTGCGTCGGCGGGTATTTTAAGCTGCGCGAGGCCGAAGCTGCCAGCGGCAAGTTAATAATTGTCAAATGGGGACTCGAACCGCGGGCTCCATTCGGGCAATCAGCGCGGCGCAAACGGCAGTGGCGCGGCTATAGTTAGGTAAAAAATGCAAAAGGGCTCGCATGAAAACTGAGTACGCGCAAGTCTCCGTGATTGGCGATCGGGAAGAAAACCAGGACCGCGTCGGCATAGCTGCGTCCGCGGATTCGATTCTGCTGATGGTCTTTGACGGGATGGGCGGCCACAGTGACGGCGCACTCGCCGCGGCCACGGCCTTGCAGGTCGTCGGCACAGCGTTTGAGCAAGCGTCCAAACCGCTGCTCGATCCGCGTGGGTTTCTGTATTCGGTCCTGGCGCTGGCGCATGATGCCGTCGTTGCTGTGGGCAGCGAGGTGGCGATCGACTATCGGCCGCGTGCCACCTGTGCCCTGGCGCTGGTGCAGGACGGCGGAATGTTCCGCGCACATATTGGCGATAGCCGCATCTACCATCTGCGCAACGGTCGGGTCCTGGATCGGTCGCGCGATCACAGCCACGTCGAGGTGCTCATCCAGGAAGGGGCCATCACGGAGCAACAGGCCCAGGAGCACCCGATGCGCAATTTTGTGGAAAGCTGTATCGGCGGCGACTGGCCGGTTCCGGAAATCTGCGTTACCGGCAAACAGGCGCTGCAACAGGGTGACACGGTGCTGGTATGCACCGATGGCTTCTGGTCAGGCCTGGCGGAAGCCGGCATGGCTCGCGTGGCTACCGCGACGGGTGTGAGCATCGAAGATTCGATCAGTGATCTGTGTGGCCGCGCCGTCAGCGTAAACGCGCCGTACAGCGACAACAGCACCGTGGCCGGGCTGCGCTGGCTCGGCGACGAGGCCTAACCAGGGAGAAAGCGTATGCGTCCCAGTGGACGGCGACCGGACGAACTGCGGTCCATCGATTTCAAGACCAATTTTACGCGCTACGCGGAAGGCAGTGTGCTTGCCGAGTTTGGCGAAACACGCGTGTTGTGCACGGCGAGTGTCGAGAACCGTGTGCCGCACTGGCTGCGCGGCCAGGGCCGCGGCTGGGTAACCGCAGAGTACGGGATGTTGCCGCGCTCGACGCACAGCCGCTCCAATCGTGAAGCGACGCGCGGCAGGCAGGGCGGGCGCACGCTCGAAATCCAGCGACTCATCGGCCGCTCGTTGCGGGCGGTCACCAACCTCGAGGCGATCGGCGAAAGAACGATAACGCTCGACTGTGATGTGCTGCAGGCAGACGGCGGGACGCGCACCGCGGCGATCACCGGCTCCTACGTTGCGCTGGTGCTGGCGACAAAATACCTGCTGGCAGAAGGCGAAATCACTGACAACCCGCTTTACGGCCAGGTTGCCGCGGTCTCCGTCGGGGTCTTCAAGGGCGAGCCTGTGCTGGATCTCGATTACGCGGAAGACTCGCAGGCAGAAACGGACATGAACGTGGTCATGAACGAGGCGGGACGGTTTATCGAGTTACAGGGCACGGCCGAGGGGCACGCGTTTTCGCGTCCCGAGCTCGAGCAAATGCTGGCCCTTGCCGAAACCGGCATTGCGACGCTGATGAAGGCGCAGCTTGCCGCGATAATCGCCGCCGGGACCCGCTGATGGCAAACAGGAAGACGGTCGTTCTTGCCAGCGGCAATCGCGGCAAGCTGGTGGAAATCAGCCGCATCCTGGAAGAGTTCGGCATGACCGTCGTGACGCAGGGACAGCTCGGCGTCGAGTCTGTTGAAGAGACCGGCGTTTCGTTCGTGGAAAACGCCCTGCTGAAAGCGCGGCACGCGGCAGCGGTAACCGGCCTGCCGGCGATCGGCGACGACTCCGGCCTGGCGGTGGATGCCCTGGACGGGGCGCCCGGTATTTACTCGGCGCGCTATGCCGGTGAGGGTTGTAACAGTGACGACAATATCGACAAGCTGTTACTCGAACTGCAGGGTGTGCCAACGGACGCCCGCCACGCACGGTTTCATTGTGCCGTGGTGTATGTGTCAACGGCGACCGATCCGGAGCCGCTGATTGCCGAGGGTGTCTGGCGGGGGCGCATCCTTGAGGCGCGGCGTGGCGCGGGTGGTTTTGGGTACGACCCGATCTTCCTGGACACGAGTTGTCAGCGCAGCGCGGCAGAACTTGACGCCGCAGAAAAAGACTGTCGCAGTCATCGCGGTCAGGCGCTGCGCTGCCTGAGTGAATTGCTGCGCGCCCGGCCCGCATAACAGCGCGAGCCGAAGCGAAATGACGCCGCCCCCGCTTTCACTGTACGTGCACCTGCCCTGGTGCGTGCGTAAATGCCCTTACTGCGATTTCAATTCGCACAGCGCGGGCGCAAATCCGCCGCGCGCCCGATATATTGATGCACTGATCAGCGACCTGGAGCGCGAGTCGCTGCAGGCAGGGAGGCGCCCGCTGGAAAGCGTCTTCCTGGGTGGCGGCACGCCGAGCCTGTTCCGGCCCGAGGAGATTGGCAAGCTGCTCGATGCCGTCGATCGCTCGCTCGGTTTGCCGGCAAGCGTTGAAGTTACGCTGGAGGCCAACCCCGGCACTATCGAACACGGCGCATTCAGCGGTTACCGCGCGGCAGGCGTCAACCGGGTGTCGCTGGGCGCGCAGAGCTTTGACGCGGAGATGCTGCAGCGACTCGGCAGGGTGCATGGCGTGGAGGATATCGGCAATGCGTTTCGCGAGGCCCGTGACGCGGGATTCGAGCGCATCAACCTGGACCTGATGTTCGCTCTTCCCGGTCAGGATGTCGCCATGGCGCTGCAGGACCTCGATTGCGCCATCGAATTGCGGCCCGATCATATTTCCTGGTATCAGCTGACGCTGGAACCCAACACCGTGTTCCATAGCCGACCCCCGGCCAACCTTCCGAATGAGGAGCTCGCCTGGGACATCCAGGCGGCAGGGCAGTCACGGCTGCAGGAAGCCGGCTTTGCGCAGTACGAGGTCTCCGCGTACGCGCGTCCCGGGCAGCAGGCGCGGCACAACCTGAATTACTGGCGCTTTGGCGACTATCTTGCCATCGGCGCCGGCGCCCACGGCAAGCTGACGGACGCGGCCGGGCATATTCGGCGATACGCGAAAACGGCGCATCCGCTTTCTTATATAAAGGTGATAGAAACCGGGGAGGCGCCGGTAACGCCGGAGCGCGTCAGCGAGGACGATGTGATTTTCGAGTTCATGCTGAATGCGCTTCGCCTCGTCGAGGGATTTACGGAGTCGCTGTTCGAGTCGCGTACGGGCCTGCCGGCGAGCCGGGTCAGCGGGCGGCTGCAGCAGGCAGCAGCCCGGGGCCTGCTGGAGCGCCACGGCGCCGGCGAATGGCGGCCGACCGGGCTGGGCAGGCAGTTTCTGAACGACCTGCAGGGGCTGTTTCTTCCCTGAGCCAGGTTTCCGCCGCCGAAGTGCGAGCCGGGGTTTTATGCACAAGGAGCAGCATCCCTTGTCAATTCCGTGCATAACTGGCGCTATCTCAGCTGACCCGTCTAAAAGGCGCTGTAAACCACTGAAATGCTTAATAAAACGAATTTGCACAGAAAATAAACATTCTAAGAGGGGC
>DATCZF010000155.1:0-2606 GCA_036526055.1 Woeseiaceae bacterium | reverse complement strand
CGCAGCGCTGCTGATCTTTTCGCAGATTTTCAAGAAGCCGATGGGTGAGATCGGGCAGGTCTACTACAAGGTCGGCGGATCCTGGGATGAGCCGTCTATCGAAGTCACGGACGCACAGCGGTTTGCCGCGGTCAGCGATCTCGCCGGCTGCCTGGCCAACCCGGAGTAAAGCATTGGACAAAGGCCAGCGGCAGAGTGCGAAGATGGGTAAAGGACGGGTGGCGGCTCTGCAGATGAACAGCGTCGACTCCGTTACCCAGAACCTGCAGACTGCGGACACATTACTTGCGCGGGCGGCGAAGGAAGGTTGCCGCCTCGCGCTGTTGCCCGAGAATTTTGCATTCATGGGCGCACGTAATGCCGACAAGATCGCTGTTGCCGAAGCGCCCGGGCAAGGCCCGATACAGGACTTCCTGGCTGCTGTGGCTCGCCGTTATCACCTCTGGGTCGTCGCGGGCAGCGTTAACCTGCGCAGCGAGGCAGATGATCGCGTCTACGGCAGTTCGCTGGTTTTCGACGAGCGCGGACGACTTGCGGCTCGCTACGACAAAATGCACCTGTTTGATGTCAGTCTGCCCGGAAAAGAAGAAAGCTACCGGGAGTCGGCCGTATTGAGGCCAGGCAGTGAGACCGCTGTCGTCGACACCCCGGTCGGCCGACTCGGCCTGTCGATTTGTTACGATTTGCGTTTTCCTGAGCTGTACCGTTCACTGGTCGACCAGGGAGCAACAATTTTCACGGTGCCAGCCGCTTTTACGGAGACGACCGGCCGTGCGCACTGGCAGCCGCTGCTCAGGGCACGGGCGATCGAGAACCTGTGCTACGTGATCGCCGCCGGACAACACGG
Organism: Woeseiaceae bacterium; assembly: GCA_036526055.1. Classification (GTDB taxonomy): domain Bacteria; phylum Pseudomonadota; class Gammaproteobacteria; order Steroidobacterales; family Woeseiaceae; genus JAHEFE01. The sequence goes on along the minus strand of DATCZF010000155.1, from coordinate 1,759 downwards.
TGTTCATGCAGACAAACGCAGGACTTTCGGTCACTCGATGATCGTCAACCCATGGGGCGAAGTGATGTCGATACAGGCAGATGGCAATGGCATCGTTGTCGCCGACGTAGATACTGACTTGGTTGTGCGAACCAGGGCGAGTTTTCCTGCGCTGACGCACAGAAGGAAATTTTAATAATGGATAACAGGCTGTGAGTGAAGAAGCTGGCATGGTCACCGTTGACACCGTCATGGACCGACTCCTGCAACCCGTCGGACTCGAAGAGAGTCACCTGAGCAAGACCCTCGGTTCGATCATGACGCGCAACATCGATGCCGCTGACCTGTATTTTCAGGTCAGCCGGCATGAGAGCTGGGTCATCGAAGATGGCATCGTCAAGGAGGGCAGCTTCAATCTCGAACAGGGCGTTGGCGTCAGGGCGATCAGTGGCGAAAAGACCGGGTTTGCCTATTCCGACGAGTTTTTTCTGCCGGCGCTGGAGCATGCCGCAGGCGCAGCCAGGGCAATTGCTCGACAGGGCGACGCCAGGGCCGTCAAGGCCTGGAGCCGCGGCGAGCGCAAAGCCCTTTATCCTTCGCTGGATCCCATCACTTCACTGAGCGATAGCGAAAAAACCGGGTTCATCGCGCAGATCGAGGCGCGCACGCGGGAGCTGGACAGGCGTATCGATCAGGTCATCGTCAGCCTTAACAGCGTGCAGGATACGATTCTCGTCGCCGCTTCGGATGGCACGCTGGCAGCGGATGTAAGACCGCTGGTGAGACTGAATGTATCCGTCATCGTCGAGGAAAACGGCCGGCGTGAGCAGGGCTATTCGGGGGGCGGCGCACGCAGCGGGCTGGAGTGGCTGCTGGAGCAGGATCGCGCGATGGGTTTTGCCCGCGAGGCGGTTCGCCAGGCGCTGGTGCAACTCGAGGCCGTGCCGGCGCCGGCTGGCGCAATGGCAGTCGTCTTGGGTCCCGGCTGGCCGGGAATCCTGTTGCATGAAGCCGTCGGCCATGGCCTGGAAGGTGATTTCAACCGTAAGGGAACGTCGGCTTTCAGTGGCAAGGTCGGCCAACGGGTCGCCTCGCCGCTGTGCACAATCGTCGATGACGGCACGCTGCCCAATCGGCGCGGTTCGTTGACGGTAGACGACGAGGGAACGCCAGGGCAATACAACGTGCTGGTCGAGAACGGCATTCTTCGCGGCTATATGCAGGACAAGCTCAATGCGCGCCTGATGGGAGTGCAGCCAACCGGGAATGGGCGTCGCGAATCATTCGCCCACATTCCGATGCCACGCATGACCAACACCTACAGGCTTGCGGGGCCTCATGACCCCGATGAAATCATCGCTTCCGTCCGCAAGGGGATTTACGCACCGAATTTTGGCGGCGGGCAGGTGGATATTACCTCCGGGAAATTCGTATTCTCGGCAAGCGAGGCCTACCTTATCGAGAACGGCAAACTCACGGTGCCGGTCAAGGGTGCGATGCTGATCGGCGACGGGCCGCAGGCGCTGCAAAAAGTCTCGATGGTGGGCAATGACCTGAAGCTGGATGCGGGGGTTGGCACCTGCGGCAAGGAAGGTCAGTCCGTGCCGGTAGGTGTCGGCCAGCCGACCCTGAAAATTGATGAAATCACCGTCGGCGGGACGACCTGACGTTCGTATTATGTAAAAAGGTTCGTTTCTGCATCGACAACGGTGTTCGATCGGGCCATATTAAACTCAATGAAAACAGATGGATATATGATCGCGACCGATCAGGTACGTGG
>DATCZF010000154.1:0-2252 GCA_036526055.1 Woeseiaceae bacterium | reverse complement strand
CGATCTGCAGAGCTACAATCTGCATGCGCGGTACCTGAGTGACCGCTGGACCGCACAGGGCGTCGACGAATTGGCGTTGCGCTTGGGCAAGCACAATTCCGATGTCTATGCCTACCGATTCGATTGGGATGACCAGCCGAGTTATCCGCAGGCCGATTTTCGCGAGTTCTTTGGCGCCGCTCACACGATGGAGTTGCCGTTCGTTTTCAATGATTTTGAAAGCATGAAAGGATTTGCCTATCACTTCACCGATCAAAATCGCGCTGATCGTGAACGACTGGCGGCAGGGATCGGCGAATACTGGGCCAATTTCGCGTACACCGGCAAGCCGGGTAAGGGGCGTTCGGGCACCTTGCCGGAATGGCCGCCCTGGGGCACGGGGAGCAAGCAGATCCTTGACGCCGAAAGCGATGGTGGTATCCACCCACAGCAGGGTGTTTTGACCATGCAATCGCTACATGACCGTCTTCTGGAGGATGACTCGTTCTCCTCACCTCAGGAAAAAGCTGCTTTTTATCAGGTGATGTTTCGCGGCCGCGAAGCCTGGGAAAACCATTTTTTTCCGCAATTGGAAAAATGACGCCTGGGTCCGGATAGCTCATCGAAGATCGACACCAAAAAGGAAACGAACATGTACGATTGCACGAAGAATTTCATAAACGGCGAGTGGCTGGTTTCCACCAGCGGAAACAATCATGACGTTATCAATCCGGCCACCGAAGAGTGCATCGGCCAGGTCACCTTCGGTACGGCGGACGACGTCGACAGAGCGGTGGCTGCAGGCCGCGCTGCATTCGCAGAATTTTCCCAGTGGACCGTCGAGCAGCGCCTCGAATTACTGAGCAAAATCGAACAGACTTTCCTGGCCCGGTATAACGATGTTGCCACAGCAATCACGGCAGAAATGGGCGCGCCGGTGACGTTGTCGCAACAAGCCCAGGCTGCCACGGGCGTGGGTCATTTGCGAGCCACGATGGCCGCACTCAAGGCAATGGAACTGGAACAGCCAGTCGGTAACTCCATCGTAATGAAGGAACCAGTCGGCGTATGTGGTTTGATCACGCCGTGGAACTGGCCGATCAATCAAATCATGTGCAAAGTAGCCCCGGCCCTCGCCGCGGGTTGCACGGTTGTACTGAAACCGAGTGAAATCGCCCCGGTCAACGCCACGCTCGTGGCTGAAATCCTGGAGACTGCCGGCGTACCTGCGGGCGTTTTCAACCTCGTGCACGGCGATGGCCCGGGCGTCGGTTCAGCCATGTCGTCGCACCCTGACATTGACATGATTTCCTTTACCGGCTCGACCCGGGCCGGGATCCTGGTGGCCAAATCGGCAGCCGATACGGTGAAGCGTGTTGCCCAGGAATTGGGGGGCAAGTCAGCCAACATCATCCTGGAAGGTGCGCCTCTCGAGGAGGCCATGAAGAGCGGGGTGGGGACCATGTTCACCAACACCGGCCAGTCCTGCAACGCACCCAGTCGCATGCTGGTGCCGGAAAGCATCTATGAAGAGGCGGTATACATCGCTGGCGCGGTCGCAGCCCTCTTGCAACCCGGCGACCCACGGGATCCTGAAACGTTCATGGGTCCGCTGGTCAGCCAAGCGCAATACAACAAGGTCCAGGGCCTGATCGAAAAGGGCATTGAAGAAGGCGCGCAACTGGTCTGCGGCGGCCCCGGCAAGCCGGAGGGAATGGAGAGGGGGTATTTCGTCAAGCCCACGATTTTCAGGGACGTCAACAACAGCATGACCATCGCGCGCGAGGAAATCTTCGGGCCGGTCCTGGTAATGATCCCTTACTCGACTGTCGACGAGGCTATCGAAATCGCCAACGATTCCGTTTATGGCCTGTGTGGTTATGTTTACGGCGCCAGCGAAGATGAAGCACTGTCCGTGGCGCGCCGCATGAGGGCAGGCATGGTGCATTTGAATGGCGCCCCGAATGAGATCAGCGCACCCTTTGGCGGATACAAGCAATCCGGTAACGGTCGCGAATGGGGCGCTCACGGCATCGAAGAGTTTCTCGAAGTCAAGGCAGTTATGACCGTCTGAATGGGGTTGCAGGGGTCGGAGGTTCGAATCCTCTCGCCCCGACCAATAAAAACAGGTGTATTCCGGTCACATGGTTTACACCTCATTCCGGACACATGGTTAACACTTTGTCCGGTGCGAACGGATTGGGGCCGGGTTCCACCCGGCCCCTTTCATTATCGAAGTATCCCAAGTCATAGTCCATGAAGCTGACCAGCCA
>DATCZF010000153.1:0-3424 GCA_036526055.1 Woeseiaceae bacterium | reverse complement strand
GTTCCTTGCCGGTGCCACTTTCGCCAAGCAGCAACGTCGTCACGTTGGTCGGTGCGACTTTTTCGATCATGCGGCAAACCTGCAGCATGCCTTCGCTGGCAGCGACGATGCCGTCCAGCGGCGAGGCCTCCTGGTTCAGGCTCGCCAGCCGCCGGTTCTCGGCCTCGAGCTCGCTGATATTGAATGCCCGGTCCACCAGCAGCCGCAGCGTCTCGGTGTCGACCGGCTTCTGGTAAAAGTCGTAGGCGCCCATGCCCACCGATTTGATCGCGTTTTCCTGGTCGCCATTGCCGGTGACCACGATAACTTTCGTGTGTGGTGCAAGGGTCAGGGTTTCCTGCAGCGTTTTGAAGCCTTCCTCGACGCCGTCCGGTTGCGGCGGCAGCCCGAGATCCTGCAGTACGACCATGGGTTCATGGCGCCTGAGTTCGTTTATCGCGCTGACCCTGTCTTCCGCGGTGAGCAGGTCGTAGCCCTCGAAGCACCACTTGAGCTGGCTCAAAAGACCGGGGTCGTCCTCGACGATCAGGAGTTTCCTGCTTGGCTCGGTCATGTATTTCCCTTGTGTGCCTCTCGACGCCTGTTTTGCTGTCCGCTGCAAACGGCCGCCTGCCAGGAACTGCAAACGCTCATAGTGCCATGCAATTCGCCGCCTGTGGAGTGACTCCGTCACAACTTGCGGCGAAGAATGCCGAGCGTTGGCGAATTACGGCGCGGACGGTCATTCACGGCGGGTTGTCGCAGGCCACTGTCTGGCAACCCGGAAAGCTCTTGCCATTCGTCCCGGCCAACTATTCAACCCGGCAGGGACCTTTGCCCGTCTAAGTGAATCTCCCTATTTACAAACATTAATAAGAATCATTATCATTTGCATCAACTTGATAAATCCCTGTTTTCACGATGGTTTGGATGACATGAATACCCAGTCAACAATAAAAATTGCACTGCAGGCAGCCCTGCTTGCCACGCTGGCCATGCCGGTTTTTGCCCAGGAGGCCAATGACGAGGAAGTCCTCAGCGAGGTCACGATCATCGGCCGCAAGATCGATATCGCGGACATTCCCGGCTCTGCCCACATGGTCGATAACGAGGAAATTCAGCAGTTTGCCGCCTCTGACATCATGCGCGTGCTGCGCACCGTGCCCGGTGTGTACGTGCAGGAAGAAGAAGGCTACGGCCTGCGCCCGAACATCGGCATTCGCGGTTCCGGGCTGGATCGCAGTGCCCGAATAGCCCTGCTGGAAGACGGCATCCTGATCGCGCCGGCGCCCTACGCCGCGCCCTCGGCTTACTATTTTCCGACGCAGCGACGCATGCATGCCGTTGAGGTACTCAAAGGTCCGTCGTCGGTAGGCATCGGGCCACGCACTACCGGCGGCGCCATCAACATGATTTCGACGCCCGTCCCCACCGAAAACGGCGGTCAGGTGGATTTTCGCCTGGGTGAAAACGGGGCCAACGACCTGCACGGCCATTACGGCATGGCCGGCGAGCGGCTGTCCTGGCTGCTGGAAACCGTGCAAAGCAACAGCGATGGCTTCAAGCGTATCGACGGTCCGAATGGCGGCGATACCGGCTTTGATCTCAAGGACTACGTCGCCAAGGTGCGTTTCGACAGCCCGGCCGATTCCACCTGGTATCACAGCGTGCGCATGAAAGCCGGTTACACCGACCAGCACTCGAACGAGACTTACCTCGGACTCACCGATGACGATTTCGCCGCGGACCCGAACCGCCGCTACGCAGCCACCAAGGGTGACGAGTTCGACAGCACCCATCGCCAGCTGCAGTTGAGCTACCTGGTTGATTCACGCGACAGCTGGACTGCGATGGTCACCGCGTACCGTAACGAGTTCCAGCGCAACTGGTTCAAACTTCAGTCGGTCAACGGTTCGAGCATGAGCCGCGTGCTGGGTGACCCGGAGGCCTACGCCTCTGAACTCGGCTACCTCAGAGGCCTCGACAGCCCGAATGATGCCATCGTCAAGCGCAACAACAATCGAACGTACTATTCCGAAGGCGTGCAGGCCGAGGTCGAATGGAATTTCGCCTTCGCAGCCACAGACCTGATGCTGAAACTCGGCGCCCGCCTTCACGAAGACGAGGAAGACCGCTTCCAGGATGAAGACCGTTTCCGCATGGAGGCCATGGAACTCTTCCTGACGACCGATGGCGCGCCGGGATCGAATGCCAACCGCGTCAGCCGTGCCGAAGTCAAAGCCGCTTACGTGAACACCGAGATTCGCACTGGTGACTGGCTGCTGACGCCGGGCGTGCGCTTCGAGGACATTGCCATGCAACGCCTGGACTACTCGACAGCCGATCCGGAGCGCCTCCTGGGCCCGAGCCGTATTCGCGAGAACAGCGTCTCCGTCGCCATTCCGGGCATGGGTGTGCTCTACCACCTGAACAGCAAATGGCGCCTCTTGGGTGGCGTGCACAAGGGCTTCAACCCGCCCGCGCCCGGCAGCACCGCCAGCGAGGAAAGCAGCATCAATGTCGAGCTCGGCACGCGCTTTGACAATGGCGATCTGAACTTCCAGGCCATCTATTTCAGCAACGATTACGACAACCTGGTCGGTACCGTCACGGCTTCAACCGGTGGCAGCGTCGATATCGGCGAACAGTTCGATGGCGGCCAGGTAACGGTCGAGGGCATCGAACTGGAAGTGAGCTCCAGCATCGACAAGCTGCTCGGCAGCCGTTTCAGCCTGCCCGTCAGCCTCAACTACACGTGGACGGCCACCGCCGCGTTCGACAATGCCTTCGAGAGCGACTTCGAGCCCTGGGGTGACGTGCAGATCGGTGACGAACTGCCCTACATCCCCGAGCACCAGTTGCGGGCGACCGCCGGCATCGAGGACGAGCGCTGGTACGTCAACCTCGCCGCGAGCTACGTCGGCAAATCACGCACCATCGCCGGCCAGGGTGAATTCCTGCCCAGCGAAACCGTCGATGCTTACACGGTGTTTGACCTGGTTGCAGGCTGGAGAATCAGCCCGACCCTTCGCACCTACATCAAGATCGATAACCTGTTCGACGAAACCTACATCGCGTCACGCCGTCCCGCAGGGGTTCGGCCAGGCCTCGAGCGGACCGCTTACGTGGGTCTGGCGCTTGCGCTGTAGGTACTTTCCGAAATGCTATTGACAATCATTCTCATTTGCAGTTCAATCGCAGTTAGGACTTAAGGTATTGAAATCATGTATGTCTGCATCTGCAAAGCCGTAACCGACAAGCAAATTCGCCGTGCTGCTGCGACCGGTCGCGACAACCTGTACGAGCTGCGCGAATCCCTTGGCGTCGCCTCGTGCTGCGGCTCGTGTGCAGACCAGGCCCAGTCCATTCTCGACGATTGCAACCAGGGCTCGGCCTGCTGCCAGCAAGGAGCGCTGGGCCAACCAGCCTGACATTCTCATTATCT
>DATCZF010000152.1:0-10057 GCA_036526055.1 Woeseiaceae bacterium | reverse complement strand
TTAAGGTCAGTCGGCGTCCGTGCCGCATGTGCGGAAAACTTCCGGGCGGTACATATGGCAATGCATCGAACTTAAGAGGGGGATCGTGATGAGCGTTACACATGCGGTGGGCAGAGCCAGCTACGTAAGATGGAAAGTGCTCGGCCTCATCGTACTTGCCTCCTGCATTGCCTATATTCTGCGTTCCAGCATTTCGGTGCTCACCCCTTATATCAGCGATGACCTGGACGTATCACTGGTCCAGCTCGGCATCGTCATGTCGGCATTCAGCCTCGGCTATGCCATTTTCCAGTTCCCCGGTGGCGTCCTGGGTGACCGTATCGGCGCCCGCAGGGCGATGACGCTGATCGCGCTGAGTTCTGGTGCCCTGGCAATCTGCAACTGGCTTGCGCCGGGCAGTTTCGGCTTTTCGGCCAATGTCATCGTCAGCTATCTCGCGGTTATCTGGTTCCTGATTGGTGCAAGCCAGGCTCCGTTGTTCCCGGTGTTAACGGCCGGTACGGTGTCGAACTGGTTTCCCATCGGTGGCTGGGGTGTACCCAATGGCCTGACCAGCTTCGGGCTTGGTCTGGGGGCCGCGGCAACTGCTCCCGTCTTCGTCTGGCTGATCGAGGCTTTCGGCTGGCGCCAGGCCTGCCTGACGATAGCACCACTGTTCTTCATCCTGGCGGCACTCTGGTGGTGGTATGTGCGCGACTTCCCGAGTCAGCACAGCGCCGTAACGCAAAAAGAGCTGGACCTCATCGACAAGGGCCGATTGCCGCCGGATGAACAGGTGCACCCCGGTATCTGGAAGACAGTGCTCAAGGACAGAAACATCCTTCTGATCACGATCGCCTATTTCATGTCCAACTATGTTTTCTATACCTTCATGTGGTGGTTTTTTTCCTACCTCATCAAAGATAGTGGCTTCGATGAAAAAGCGGCGAGCGTTTTTGTTGCCGGCAACTGGATCATCGGTTCTGTCGGCGCGCTGATTGGCGGTTTCATGTTCGACTGGTCCATCAAGCAGTGGGGCCTGAGGTTTGGCGGACGGCTGGTGCCGGCCATTGCGCTCACCGTGTGCGCCCTGTTGCTGCTGCTAAGCCAGGTCGTTCAACAGCCGATGCTGATCATTGCAATGCTGAGCATCGCCTACGGCCTGCAACAGCTTACGGAGGCGCCATTCTGGGGCGCGACCATTGCGGTTTCCGGGCGCCATGCCGCCGCAGCCGGCGGCGTAATGAACACTGGCGGAAACCTGCCAGGCATCCTGGTCGGGCTGTCATCGCCGCTGCTCGCACAGGTTTTTGGCTGGAGCGCGGTCATCATCTCGTCTGCGATTTTTGCAATCATCAGCGCAGCGATCTGGATGTTCATTCGAGCAGACGAGCCCATGGAAGATGCGGGATACTGACAGACGGCCCGAACGCTCATGCCGGGCGCCAATATTGCGGTCTGTACCGCCAGGTGACGGTCGGTGACTGAGTCAATCGATAACAAGTACCGGCGTTACCGGCGACGCGTCATGCTGGCCATCACTCTCGGTTACGGCTTCCTCTACACCTGCCGGCTGGCGCTGTCGGTGGTCAAGAAGCCGCTGATCGACAATGGCATCTTCAGCGTCGAGGAACTCGGCATGATTGGCGCCGCGATGCTGTACGGTTATGCCTTCGGCAAACTGATAAACGGTTTTGTCGCCGACCACGTCAGTCCGCGGCTGTTTTTTGCCGTGGGCATCCTGATGTCTGCGCTGGTCAACCTGTCAATGAGCACCTCCATGGTGGTCTGGCTGTCCATCGCCCTGTGGGGATTGAACGGCTGGTTCCAGTCCTTTGGTGCACCGTCCAGCGTCATTACCCTGACCAACTGGTTTGCTCCGCACGAGCGGGGCCGCTATTACGGTATCTGGAGTGCATCCCACGCCGTTGGCGAGGGCATGACCTTCTATATCACCGCTGCGATCGTGGCGGCCTGGGGCTGGCAGGCCGGCTTCATTGCACCGGGACTGTTCTGTGTTTGTGTCGCGGCATGGGTGTATGCCTACCTGCAGAATGCGCCGCAGACACTGGGATTACCCACGATCCAGGAGTGGCGCAACGACAAGTGGGAGGATGACGGCACGACCATCAGCGCCGCATCCACCTGGAAGTTGCAGAAGACGGTCTTTGCGATTCCGGCAATCTGGGTGATCGCCGTATCCAGTGCCCTGATGTATGTGACACGCTACGGCATCAATAGCTGGGGCGTCCTGTATTTGCAGGAAGCGCGCGGCTATTCGCTGCTCGATGCTGGCCTGTTCCTGAGTATCAATACCATCGCCGGCATCGCCGGCTCGGTTGCGTACGGTTATATTTCCGACAAGTGGTTTAACGCACGGCGCCCGCCCGCCAATTTCCTGTTTGCGCTTGTTGAGGTCGTGGCGTTGCTGCTGATTTTCTACGGGCCGCAGAATGAATATCTGCTGGGTTTTGCGTTTGCCTTGTATGGCGCCGGCCTGAGTGGGCTGATTGCCTCCGTTGGTGGCCTGTTCGCGGTCGACATCGCGCCCGGACGCGCAGCCGGTGCGGCGCTGGGCTTTGTCGGAATCTTCAGCTACGTGGGCGCGGCGCTGCAGGAAAACGTCAGCGCAACGCTGATCAGCAGGGGCATGACCGTCATTGGCGACACGCGGCTATATGACTTCGACGCCGTCGTGATGTTCTGGATTGGCTGCTCGGTGATTTCCATGCTGCTTGCCGCAACCCTCTGGAATGCCAGGGTTCGTGACTAGTGAGAAGGATGCCTGACCGTGAGTGAAATCAACGTCGTCCTGTTTGACCTCGGCGGTGTGCTGCTGGAATTGCGAGACCCCTATCAGACCTTCGGCCTGGCAGAAGGCGATTACGATTTTCATGCCCGCTGGCTCGCATCGCCGACTGTCCGCGCGTATGAGAAAGGTCAAATCAGCGTGAGCGAATTCGGCAGCACCATGGCGGCAGAGCTCCAGCTGGGTGTGGACGGCGCCGAGTTTCTGCGCCGCTTCGATTCCTGGATCGAGGGCGTCTATGCGGGAGCTCACGAGCTGCTCGATCGAGTGCCCGCGGGTGTGCAAAAGGCCGTGTTATCGAATATTAACGAATTGCACTGGCAATATGTCGCGGCTGACGAGGGCTTTACGCGAAGAATCGAAAAGTTCTTTCTGTCGTACCAGATCGGCATGATAAAGCCGGACCCGGAAACGTTTACCTACGTGACGCGGATACTGGGCTGTCAGCCAAAGGAAATCCTCTTTATCGATGACAACCCGGTCAACATCAGCGCCGGTCTGGACGCAGGATTCAACGCGGTCCACGCGCGCGGACTGCCGCAGGTTACCGCGGCACTGCAATCTTTCGGTATCGTCGATTAGAAATCGTCAGGTTCGACCGATTCCATTTGCTCGAGCAGGTTGATGGCAACGCCGACAAAATCGGTGTCCGTAATAATTCCTTTGAGTTTGCCGTTACTGACGACCGGCAGGCAGCCGATGCGGTGCCGCTCGAGAAACATTGCCGCGCGGCGCAGGCTGGCTTTCCTGTCGACCGTTGCGACGTCGGCAATCATGACGTTCTTGACCGGAATGTCCCGTGCATGCAGCCGGGAATCCTCGTCTCTCAGGAAGGAATCGGTTGCTGCCAGCACATTCGTCAGCGTCAGTAATCCGACCAGTTTTTCGCCTTCAACCACCGGCAGATGGTGAATTTTATTGTCATGCATGAGCGTCCGGGCAGTCTCAAGGTTGTCGTCGGGACCCACCGTGATCAGGTCGGTTGTCATGATCGAATTAATCGAGAACATTTTTACTTATCCGTTAATTTGCCAGTCAACGGATAGTCTAATTATCGGGGCTCAATCAACCATTGCGAAAAACACCTATGGCGCTGTCGCACAGGCGCTATCTGTTCCTCAGGGCCGCCGCGGCCTATGTTGCAGCCTGGTGCCGCAAGCCGTGGGTAAGGTACAGCGCCGCCGTAAATAACAGCAAGGCAACTCCCTGGTGGGTAACTGCCAGCGCCGTTGGCACCTTCAACAACAGCGTTGCTATGCCCAGGGCGACCTGCAGGATCACAAGCGCCAGCAATACGTGCGTCGCCCTGCGCAAGCGGGGTTCAAAAGCAGCGTATCTTGCCTGCGCCCAATAGATAACGACGAGGAACAGCGTCGAGATTGCCAGCAGCCGATGGTCGAACTGTGCAGTCACCAGGTTATCGAAAAAATTCCGCCAGCCGGGTTCCAGCGCGAACATGCCGTAGGGAATCCACGCAGCGCCCATTTTAGGAAAGGTGTTGTAAATCAGGCCTGCCTTAAGGCCGGCGACAAACCCGCCGGAAACGACCGTCAGCGCTATCAGCGCGGTCAGGCCGGCGCTGCGGCGATACCAGCGACGCGGCGCGTAGTGATTTCCATAGAGCAGTCCGAGCGCAACCCAGAACATGTACGCATAGATCAGGAACGCGGCGACGAGATGGGCGGTCAGCCGGTACTGGCTCACATGGGGATCGTCAACCAGTCCGCTTTTGACCATGTACCAGCCCAGCAGGCCCTGCAATCCGCCGAGCACGAACATCAGCGCATACTTGGGCGCCTGCCGGGGAGCAATGTAGCCTCGCCATGAGAAATACAGAAACGGCAGCAGGAAGGCGAGCCCGATGGTCCTGCCAAGCAGTCGATGGAGGTACTCCAGCCAGAATATGCCCTTGAAGTCCTGCACGTTCATGTGCGAGTTCACTTTTTCGAACTCGGGCGTTTGCTGATAGAGCCTGAACGTGGCTTCCCACTGGTCCTCATTGAGCGGTGGCAAGACACCCATGATGGGCCGCCAGTCGACCATCGACAGCCCTGAGCCGGTCAGGCGCGTAACGCCGCCGAGGACCACCATGGCAAACACCAGCCCGCAGCATACGAGGAGCCACAGCGCTACTGCGCGGTTTCTTGTTGCAGGTGTTGCGTTCATCGCGTGTCAGGTCCTGAAGTGGCTGATTAACCGCAGCAGGCTCAACAGGAGCAGGGCGGCCAGCCAGTTGTGCGCCACCGCAATCGTAATCGGCAGGTCGGTCAGGACCGTGGCCACCCCGAGTACGAATTCGGCGCTGCAAAGGATTGCGATTGTAATAGCGATGCCGCGAAATTCCGAGTGTTCACGCCACGCCTTGACCAGGATCAGCAGCATGACAATGAGTGCAGCGACCGCGGCGAGTCGATGCAGTTTCTGAATGTCGGCCCGCTCGCCCGCGCCGATGACGAATCCATCGGCATCGACAACGCGTTCTCGCGACAGGTCCATTGCCAGCCATAACTCAGCGCCGGGCAGGTAGCTGCCATTGCAATCCGGTACCGAAGCGCAGGCGGTTGCCGCGAAATTTGCGCTGGTAAGTCCGCCGAGCAGTATCTGGATGGCGCACAGCGCGAGTCCGGCGACAGCCAGTTTTTTTATTGCTGCAGCAACAGGCGCGCGCGGGGCAGGGCCGCCCTCGGTAAATGCGAGCCACCCCAGCAGGCCAACCATCAGGAATCCTCCCGCCAGGTTAGCCATCACGATTGCCGGATTGTGCAGACCACCGGAGCGAATGCCGATAACCGCCAGGAAGACGGTCAGCGTTAACAGGGACATCGCAACCAGGCGTCGCCGTCGCCTGATCATGGCGATTATCGCGAGGCCCAGCGTGCAAAGGCCAAGCAGGCTGGCTACCAGGCGATGCGCCGGTGTTGCCCAGGACTCCGCGTGCAGGCTGTCTGCCGCCAGCTGCTGATAAACTTCCTGTGGATTGGCAGCCGTGGCGGCCGGCGCCGTGCCGATTCGGGCATAGCAATCCGGCCAGTCAGGACAACCGATCCCGGAATTGTCCAGGCGAAGGTAAGCGCTCACCATAACGAGCATGAGGGCCAGCAATAGTCCGGTCCTGGCCAGCAGTTTCACTTCGATTCGCTCCCGCTAGTCTTTGACGCGTTCCAGTTCTGCCGGTGTCCCGCGCACCAGGCGCACGTATTTTGGGGCTTTTTTCCAGTCGACACGATCATGCCCGAACTGGAAATTCCAGGCCCACGCGGCGTTCCATTGAAAACTGTAATCGTTGGCCGTCCAGTATTCCGCCGCATGGGTTAGCGGAAAAACCCGGTGGTTGGCTGTCGGCGGAGTCTGGGCGCGTGCCGGGTCACTGATGGAGGCCAGTTCATCCTTGTTCGGCACACGCCAGTCCTGGTGGCCGCAGATTCCCGCCGCATTGACCGCCTCAACCAGGTGCCAGGTATCACACTTGCTGTCTGCGCATTCGCCGCCATCTTCCTGGCCGCGGTAATCCAGTTCCCGGTTTGCCTCGTTGGGCGAGTACCAGCTGTAGGTGTTGAGCCAGTCGTGCAGGCCTGCCGCCGTCGATTTGCGCTCCCAGGTCAGCCCCGTCAGCAGGTCAAGTACGCAGTCCGCTGCCTCCAGATCCTCGCCCAGGCGTTCCCCGGATACTCCAATAGCCGTAAAGCGGTTGGTGTCGTCGACCGCTGCAGGTACAGAGTCGGTCTCGCACCCGGTCAGCATCAGCGCCAGCCAAAGCCAGTATTTTAGCGGTCTACAGCCTTGCATAGGATTTCCTCGCGGTTCGTATCCAGCAGCACGGTGCCATTGAAACACCCTCGGCCGAATGATGACTTAAGTATTTGTGCGTATTTGCCGATCCCACACGGCATCTTATCTTCAGGTACACCAAGGGGGCTTGATCTAAATCAATGCTGCGGCATCGCAAAAATGCGAATGTCACGGCACAACGCCATTTTTTTCGAGAACACATTTTCATAGGTAACCGCTATGAGTCAAGAAGGCATGCAAAACGAAGAGACTGTGAGACTCCCGGTGATGCAACGCATCCTGGAGAATCCATTCATCCTGTTGTTCATCGGTGTGGTCGTTCCCACCGTGTTTTACATCATCTGGGGAATCATGGAGATCGTTACCATCCCCGTTGCCAGCTAAATCTCACGGGGGAAAAATAATGAGCGCTATTCAACCGCCTGCCGAGATCGTGTGGTGGAAACAGCCACTGGATAAGGTCGAGGGGACCTGGATTTCGATTGCCCTCGTCTGGTCGCTGATCATGTTTTTCATGATGCCGTTCTGGCACGTGTACGGAAAACAGAACCTCTCCAACGAGGCTTATCGAACGACGCCACAGGCCTTCATGGCGAAGACCCAGGCCATGGTAGACCAGTACACGGTTCGTACCGAGACAGTCGCTAATTTACCGGTCGTCAGACCACCGCCGGGCAGTGACGTTTACCTGCTGGGCCGTTTATGGCAATGGTGGCCGCTCCTCGAACTCGAGAAGGGCCAGACCTATCGGCTGCATATCTCATCCATGGATTGGCAGCATGGCTTTTCCCTGCAGCCGGTCAATATCAATACCCAGATTCTGCCTGGCTACGAAATGGTACTGACGATCACGCCGGATACCGACGGTGAGCAGACCATCATCTGTAACGAATTTTGTGGCATCGGACATCACAACATGGTCGGCAAGATCTATGTAACAGGGGGCGGGCAATGAACACGGAATTATTCAGATCCTGTCCGGAATCCGGACTGCAGTTTCACAAACCCGCAGAGCAGTTAATGCGGGCAAATGCCGTAGCGGCCGTAGTCATTTTGCTGATCGGCGGAATTTCCGCGTTGTTGGTGACCCTGACGCGGTGGCCTGCGGTGCACCTGCTGCCGGCGGATCGTTTCTACCAGTTATTGACGACACACGGCGTCAATATGCTGATTTTCTGGATCATCTTCTTCGAGATGGCCGTACTGTATTTTTGTTCCTCGACACTGTTGCGGTGTCGACTCGCTACCCCCAGGCTGGCATGGGCAGGGTTCGCCCTCATGGTGACCGGAGCCGTCGTCAATAATCTAGCCGTCCTCAACGGCGATGCTTCGGTCATGATGACATCTTATGTGCCTATGCCGGCCAATCCCAATTTCTACCTGGGGCTGATCCTGTTCGCGGTTGGCGCGCTGGTGGGCTGCTTCATCTTCCTCGGCACCCTCGTGATTGCGAAGGAGGAAAGGACCTATGAGGGTTCGATCCCGCTGGTGACGTTCGGTGCATTAACCGCCTGTATCATTGCGGTGTTCACTATTGCCTCCGGGGCTATCATCCTGATACCCACCTACATGTGGTCCATGGGATGGATCGCCAACATCGATGCGGCAACGTATCGGCTGGTCTGGTGGGCACTGGGTCATTCCTCGCAGCAAATCAACGTGGCAGCGCACGTTGCGGTCTGGTACGCGATCGCGGCAATTGTATTTGGCGCCCGGCCCTTGTCCGAAAAGGTCAGCCGCATGGCGTTCTTTCTGTACATTGCGTTTTTGCAGCTGGCGAGCGCGCACCACCTGCTTGTCGACCCTGGCCTCAGTTCCGAATGGAAAATCTTCAACACGAGCTATGCCATGTACCTCGCCGTACTGGCCAGCATGGTGCACGGGCTGACGGTCCCTGGCTCGATCGAGGTTGCGCAGCGAGCGAAAGGCTTCAGGGATGGCCTGTTCCAGTGGTTGCGTAAAGCGCCATGGGGCAATCCGGTCTTCTCGGGCATGTTCATTTCGCTGGTCGGCTTCGGTTTCCTCGGCGGAATTTCCGGCGTCGTTATGGGTACCGAGCAGATCAACATCATCATCCATAACACGATTTATGTGCCGGGACACTTCCACGCAACCGTCGTCATCGGGACCACACTGGCATTCATGTCGCTGACCTATTTCCTCATTCCGGTGCTGTTCCGGCGTCAGGTAATGTTGCCGGGACTGGCAAAATGGCAGCCGTATCTTTTCGGCATCGGCATGTCCGTGTTTTCCCTGATGATGATGGCCGCCGGTACGCTCGGTGTGGAAAGACGGCATTGGGACATGGCATTCGCGGATGCCACGCTGGGATTCGAGTACCCGGAAATTGCCTTTACCTTCATGGGAATCATGGGACTGGCGGGCATGGTTGCCATCGTCGGTGGCGCCAGCTATATCCTGATCACGGTTCTGTCGGTCTTTTTTGGCAAGCCGGTAGAGTCTGAATCGAGCTATGGCGTCGCGCCGACGAAGCTGATGCGCGCAGAGCCAGTGCTGGTTCCCGAGGGCGGCCATGCCGCTGCAGGGAAATGGGGCTTTGCGGCGCCAGGCACGTTTACGCTGGCAATGTTCTTCCTGCTGGTATTCGTCCTGTACTATGCGGTGAACTGGAAGTACCTCGCGTCCGTCTGGCCGATGTCATAACCGCAAGCACAAATGTGCAAGGGCCGGGCGGGTTTTATAGACGCGCCCGGCCATTTTTTTGAGGGGGCAATGTTGTTCAGGAATCCGATACGCAGGTTCGGGGTGACGGGGCTGGTGCTCGCTGGCGCACTGGGACTCGTTTGTTCCGTCCAGGCGCAGCAGGCGCCTTCCACCGCCAACCCGTATGACGAGAATGTCGCGCTGGAATATTCACAGTCCGCCAGGGGCAGAACGGTCGGCGATTATTCGTTTGTCGACGAAGAGGGCGCAAAGGTGCGGCTGGCTGACCTCGCCGGCAAACCGGTGCTCGTCAGCATGATCTACACCTCTTGCCACCATATCTGCCCGATGACGACGAAAAATCTTGCGATCGCCGTTGCGGCCGCCCGCGAAGTGTTTGGCGATGACAGTTTTCATGTACTGACAGTCGGTTTTGATTTTGCCAACGACACGCCCGATGCGATGCGAAATTTTCGCCGGCAGCAGGCCGTGCAGGCAGGGAACTGGTATTTTCTGAGCGGTGACCAGGAAGCGATCGACGGACTGGCGCGCGATGTGGGCTTTATCTACTTTCCGAGCCCGCGCGGCTTCGACCATCTGAACCAGGTTACGATTCTCGATCGTAACGGCGTTGTCTACGAGCAAGTCTATGGCATGAAGTTCGAGCTGCCGTGGCTGGTGGAACCGCTGAAACAACTGATTTTCAACCGGCCGGAATCCGTGGGCCGGCCCATTGCCTCCCTGGTGGACCGTGTCCGGCTGTTCTGCACGGTTTACGACCCGGCGAGCGGCCGCTACGAGTTCGACAAGTCGTTG